>NZ_PIQX01000003.1 GCF_003049085.1 Campylobacter concisus | reverse complement strand
ACATAAAGTATTATTAAAAATTTTATCTTCTTACTGAAATATCAATAATTGCAAGGATAAATTCTAATAATTTTCATTACATTGTGGCAAACATAACCTATAAAAATTTAACTAGTAATATCACTGCAAAGCTATAAAAATTAGATAATTTTAAAAAATTTTATTATATTTATAAAATAAAAAATAATTTTAAGATTAGAGATAAAAAAGGAGTTATTTTCATCCTCAAATTTTGAGGATGAAATATTAATAAAATTTTAAATATCAAGCCGCAAGGTTAAAATTTATTCTTTTTAACATCAGCTACTATTGTCTTAGCCATTTCATCGATTTGGGCGGTGATTTCGTTCGTTGAGCTCACGATATCAACATTTTGCTTTGTAATGCTATCTATCTGGCTTACACTTTGATTTATCATATTTATGCCTTCGCTTTGCTCTCTGATGCTCTCGCTCATCTCGTTAATGCTTTGAGTAAGTATATTTGCATTAGTTTCGATCTCGCCAAGTGATTTTTGAGTTCGCTCAGCTAGTTTTCTAACCTCATCCGCAACTACAGCAAAACCTCGTCCATGCTCACCAGCACGCGCTGCCTCGATAGCGGCGTTTAGAGCAAGTAGATTGGTTTGATCTGCAATATCTCTAATAATAACGATGATATTTTTAATCTCTTCAGATTGTTTTATAACATCTACAGTCTTTTGACTAATTGCGCTCATTGAGCTACTCATTTGCTCGATAGCAGCAGCACTTTCTTGAAGAGAATTTGCCTGTGTGCTAGCACCTTGAGTTACTTGCTTCATTGATACATCTAAATTTTTGGCTTTTTCTTCTAAGAATTGTGCTTGTTTTAAGTTAAACGCAAGCATATTAGCTATCTCTTCGCCAAGCTCATTTGTTACTAGTTCGACATTGCCTTTGGCATCCAAAATTCTTGAAGTAAAATCAGAATTTCTAAAATCATTAAAAGTTTTTTGGATCATATTTAAATCGCTACCGACTCTTTTTTCCAAAACATCTAGCATTTTATTTAAGACATCTTTTAATTCGATTAGCTTTGGATTAGCTGGAACATCTACTATCCTTGCTTTTAAATTTCCATTTTCTATCGCCTTTGCAGTCTCAACAGATTGAGATACCACTCTAGAGTCTTGATCGGCATTGTCAAAAATTTTAGCAATATTATCATTTATTAGTTTGCTCATTACGCCAAATTCATCTTTTGTTGCCACCTTTGAAACAACTGGCTCTTTTATCTCAAAATTTAAAAATCTAAAGAAACTAACCAAAGCATCTGTAATAGTTTTAATAGGATTAAGCGATCTTTTTAGCAAGAAATATACAAACGCAGACAAGACAACTATAAATATAAAGGCTAAAATAATCTGAACTTTTAAAATAGGCAAAGTATGCGAGCTAAAGATATTTTGATCCATTGCTGTTATTGCCAACCAACCTTTGTCATTTATCTCTAACATATAAGCATAGACATCTTCGCCTTTTGTATTTTTATATGCTATTAATCCATTTTCATCAAATTTCTTTTCATTATATTGTTTTATCAGGCTTTTAGCGATCTCGTGAGGTTTACCAACTAATTCTTTATTTGGGTGCATTATAATGTTGCCATTTTGATCTGCAACAAAAGCATAGCTGTATTCAGTCTTACTAATTTGCGATATATTATTGCTCAACTCCTCAATAGATGCATCTATACCCGTAACTCCAATATTTTTAATAGGTGCAGCAAAAGTTATAACCATCGCATTTAATGAAGCTGCCATATATGGATCAGTATATATTGGTTTATTCTCGGCTTTAACTTGTTTATACCATCCTCTAACTCTTGGATCGTATCCAGCTTTATTTTGCCCATTTGATCTAAACATAGCCCCATCCTCATATCCAGCATAAACAAGAGTGATCTCTTTTCCAGATATAGCTTTTGCTTGAGATAAAGCTAAATTTATACCATCAGCATTCATCGAGCCATCACTTTTCTCGCTTATCTTACTAAGAGTCTCAGCCATTTTCTCTATAGCATACTGATTATTGGTAAAAAAGCTATTTAGTGTGATTTTCACATCTTTTAAAATTTGCTTTTGAGTTTGTATTACTAACTCAATGGCTTTATCATGAGCTGTATTGTAGCTGGCTAAAGATATTAGTGAGAATGATATGAATAATGCCAGTATGAGCATTAAAGATATTTTGTTTGCAATCGAGCGCATTTACTTTCCTTTTACAAAAAATTAAGATACGATTTTATATTTTTTTATATTAAATAGTCTTAAATAATATTAATTACAAAATAGTGATGTATACATTAAATAATAATTTTGAATTATTTTTTCATTTTAGGTAGTTAAAATCAGCTAAATAAAATTAGAATTTAGGGGAGGCAAACCCCTAAATTCGGCTCTAAGATTAAAATTTATTCTTTCTAACGTCGGCTACTATCGTCTTAGCCATTTCATCTATTTGGTCAGTAATTTCATTTGTTGTACCAACAATATTAATATTTTGTTTTGTAATACTGTCGATCTGACTTACGCTTTGATTTATCATATTTATGCCTTCGCTTTGCTCTCTGATGCTTTCACTCATCTCATTAATGCTTTGAGCTAAAACATTTGCGTTAGCTTCGATCTCGCCAAGTGATTTTTGAGTTCGCTCTGCTAGTTTTCTAACCTCGTCGGCGACTACGGCAAACCCTCTGCCGTGCTCGCCGGCGCGTGCCGCTTCGATAGCGGCGTTTAGAGCAAGTAAATTTGTTTGATCGGCTATATCTCTAATAATAACGATGATATTTTTAATCTCTTCGCTTTGTCTAGTTACGTCGCTAGCCTTTTGGCTAATAGCGTTCATAGAACTGCTCATCTCTTCTATAGCCGCCGCGCTTTCTTGTATGGAATCGGCTTGCTTATGGGCTCCGTCGGTTAGGGTTCTCATAGATTCTGCTAGGATTTTGGCTTTTTCTTCTAGGACCTGAGCTTCTTTTAAATTTTCCCTTAGCATATTGCTTACGGCGTCGCCCGCGCTTTGAAGGCCTACTATCATATCTCTTAGATCGCTTTCAAGCTCCGGTTTTAGCTCTAGTCTAGGAGTGTAGTCGTTTTTATTGTAAGAAGCTAAAACTACCGCTATTCCTTTTAAATTTTCAGAAATTGACGCAAAGAATTTATTTAGCAGATCTTTTAACTGAACTAAAGCCGGATTATTAGGGACGGAGTTAATCTTAGCCCCCATGTGTCCTTTTATCATGAGATTTGCTATACCGTTCATCTCCTCTATTAAGGCGCTGTCTTTTTTAACGCCGTTAAGGACTTTTTCTATATTATCGTTAATAGATTCGCTCATTCTGCCGAATTCGTCTTTGGTAGTTACTACTAGCTTTTCCGGAGCGTTAGGGGTTTCGTAGGTGATGAATTTAAACGCGTCTTCAAGCTTGGTTTGAATAGTTCTAATAGGGCTAAGGGATTTTTTAAGAAGAGTAAATACGATAGCCGAAAGTATGACTATAAAAGCTACGGCTAGGATTATTTGAGCTTTTAATAAAGGTAAGGTATTAGACGAAAAAGTATCTGCTCCGATAGCGGCTACGGCCAGCCAGCCCTGATCATTTATAGGAAGGACTTTAGCAGTTACGTTTTCGCCTTTATAGTTTGTATAAGGGATAAGTCCATTTTCATCAAATTTTTTAGCTGCAAAAACCTCAGCAATATATTTGCTAGCAGGAACGGTTTTACCAACATTGTTTGGGTCATTGTGCATTAGCATTAAGCCGTCTTTGTTCATTAAAAAGACGTAACCGTATTTCGTTTTACCCATTTCGAGAATTTTTTTACTTAAAGCATCTATATTTAAATCAAGCCCCAAAACACCATCAAAATTTCCATTTTTATTTACTGGAGCGGCAAAGCTAATTACTAAAGCATTAGACAAGGCAGCTTTGTAAGGTTCGGTATATATAGCACCATTTGCACTCTTTGCTGCTTTATACCAGCCTCTAGTTCTAGGATCGTAGTTATCGGCTGGAGTTGTTCTAGTTCCATCTGATTGGAAAAAATGTCCATCACTCTCGCGACCATAAAAAATATCAGTAACTAGATGACTAACGCTTTCTTTTTGCATTTTTGTTTTTTCCATGTACGAGTCATCATTATTTGGTATTTGTGCTATATCTGAAGCAGACTTTTTGGCAACTTCTAAATAATCTTCAAAAAAAGAATCCGTAGTAGCTTTGATGTCACTTAGAATCTGATCCTGGGTCTGGCTGACCAACTCTACTACCTTACTTTCCGCTGTATAGTAGCTGACTGCTGAAATAGCAGCAAACGAAATAACTAGCAATGAGATGATAATCATCGCTATCTTTGAAGTTATGGACTTCATCTTTCCTCCTTTAAAAAGTTATAATCGCTTTAATTTATCGAAAAAGAATTAAAATTAGTATTAAATTTACCCTCTATTTAATGCTTTTTAAAAATTAATAAAGATATCTTGATAATTAAAAATTTTTGAATAAATTTTAGATCACAAAATGCCATTAAATAAGCTAGTTTTGCTTTTTGGTCTTTAGCCAGATATAGAGTATAAATTTTTACTTGAAAATCAATAAAACAACGCCTGAAATAATAAGGCAAATGGCTAAAATTTCTTTTAAATTTAACCTCTCACCAAGAAAGATGACAGCCAAAATGATAGCCAGCACAACGCTAAATTTATCAACCAGCGCCACTTGATAGGCATTACTTGTTTGTATTTCTTTAAAACACACAGGACAAAATAACACAGTGGTGATATCCTTTACGTCAAGTTTTACAAATATAATTGCAAAATAAAAAATTTATAAAGCTATAGGCTTCAATATAAATTTAAGCTTTTGTGAGTAGTAGATTTATTTTAAATTTTAAGTTTAAAAGCAGGAGAAAGTTCCCCTGCTTTTAATATTATTTAGAAATTTTTGGCTCAGCAAAAGCTGTGAGCTTTAACGCCTCGTCGCCCTTATATTTCTCGATATTTACAAGAGCTGTATGGCTGATGTTGCCGTTTGCTAGCTTGCTTGTTGGGATATCTATGGTTAGCACGTTTGCAGAGCCATTTTTGCAGATGCCACTATCAAAGCCGTCATACCAAGCGCCCTCAGCTAGTTTTACAACGCCCTCTTTGATGTTTTTAGTGACATGAGCACCTGCCAAAACCTCGCCACGAGCGTTAAATACACACACCAAATCACCTGTTTTTACGCCAAGCTCTTTTGCGTCATTTTCGTTTATCCACACTGGCTCACGGTTAGCGATAGCATACTTGTCACGAAGTGAAGTTTGGCTTAGCTGTGAGTGCAAGCGGTCAGTTGGGTGAGCGCTTATCATGTGGTATTTTGCAGGTTTGTCTTTCATGCCTAGCCACTCGATCGGCTCAAACCAAGTTGGATGCGCCTTGCAGTCATCATAGCCCATTTTCTCGATCGTATCTGAGTAAATTTCGATAAGACCGCTAGGCGTTCCAAGAGCGTTTAGCACAGGATCTTCTCTAAACTCGCCAAGTCTTACCCAATTATCACTATCTTGAGATGAGGCAAATGTGACTGGTTTGTTTTCATTCCAAAACTCTTCAAATGGCTTCATATCAGTAGTTAGCTCTGGCACAGCCTTGACCTGAGCGTAGGCTGCGTCATAGTACTCTTTGATCCAGTCAAACTCATCCTTGCCGTTATCTGTGTAGGCAATTACTAAATTTTTAGCATAAGCCTTACAAAGATCGATGAAAATTTGATAATCGTCTCTTGCCTCGTGGTATTTCTCAACGACTTGCTTCATTGGCACGATGTTCATGTTTGAGTAGTCCCCAGTCATCGTAATGTCGTTTCTCTCGTACTCTGTGGTGACTGGAAAGACGATATCAGCCATTTTTGCTGTCGGTGTCCAGTAAGCTTCGTGAACGACAACCGTTCTTGGCTTTCTCCATGCTTTTAAATTTGTATTAGTATCTTGGTGGTGAACTAGTGGGTTGCCGCCGACCCAGTAGATAAAGTCGATGTCTGGGTAGGTGATCTTTTTGCCGTCGTGATCTATCACTTTGCCAGGGTGAAGCAACGCATCAGCGATACGAGCTACTGGGAAAGCGTAGTTGGTTGCTTTTTGTAGCCAGCTTTGACCTGTGCCTGCTACTGCGGCTGCTTTTGCGACGAAGCGACCGTGTTTGTCAAATTCGCCCGTATCAGTGCCGATAAACTCGCCTTTTTCGTTAAATTTACCCACACTCGCGCTATTTACGCCGCCGATGACTGCGCCTTTGCATGTTGGTGCGCCGCCGTTTGAGTAGTGGTAGCTTAAGCCAAAGCCTCCACCTGGTAGGCCTATCTGACCGATCATCGCAGCTAGTGTCACCATCGCCCAGTGTGGTTGCTCGCCGTGGTGAGCGCGCTGCATACCCCAGCCACTCATTAGCATCGTGCGGTTGCTTACAAATGTATCAGCTAGCTCTTTTAAAATATCTTTGTCGATACCACAAATTTTGCTCGCCCACTCTAAATTTTTAGGAGTGTTGTCTGTCTTGCCTAGTAGATATGGGAGGAATTTATCAAAGCCATAAGTGTAGTTTTCGATAAATTCTTTATCGTATTTGCCACTTTCATATAGGTAGTGCATCATACCTAGCATCATCGCTGTGTCGGTGTTTGGCACTGGAGCGATCCACTGAGCTTTGTCGAAGTATTGCGCTGTTTCAGATCTGATAGGATCGATCACGATCACTTTGATATCTTTTTTGTTTTTTAGCTCTTCAAAGTATTTAAACCCTTGCTCATCAGTCGCTGTCCAAGCTATGCGAAGTGTCGCAAGTGGGTTTGCGCCCCAGATGACTACGACTTTTGAGTTTTCAAGCACGACTGGCCAGCTAGTTTGCTGCTCATAGACCTCGATACTACCCACAACGTGAGGCATAATGATCTGGCTAGCGCCTGTTGAATAGTCCCCTAGCGAGCCAACAAAGCCGCCACTAAGGTTCATAAATCTATGAAGTAAAATTCTCGAGTTATGCACATTGCCGCTTGATTTCCAGCCGTAGCTACCTGCAAAAACGCTCTCTAAACCTTTTTGCGCTCTTGTTTTTTTAAGCTCTTTAGCAACTAGCTTGATCGCTTCTTCGTAAGGCACCTCGACCCACTCATCGATGCCGCGAAGCTCTGGTTTTGGGCTGTCTGGGTTTTCTAGGTAGCTCTTTCTTACCATTGTATGCTTGATACGACTTTTATAGATCATATCTGGTGTGTAGTGTTGAAGTGGATTGTAAATTTCACTTGTCTTTTGGATAGGCTCTGACTTTACAGCGATGCCGTTTTTGGTTGTAATTTTTAGCATACCCCAGTGAGCAGCTGTAAGAGTTTCGCCATTTTTTACAACGCCCTTTTTAACCTCATCAGCAAACAAATTTGAAGCTGTTACGCCTGAAAGCAAAGGTGTAGCTGCAAGCGCTGTTGCACCTTTTTTTAGAAAATCTCGTCTGTTCTCGTTCATTTTTTCTCCTTATTTGCCTAAATTTACGTCAGATGAGTGTTTTTGTAGATATTCGATAACTAGCCACTCGTCTTTTTTCTCTATTGCGGTTCTGCCGATCATTGATTTTAGAAGTGACGGCCATTGATTTGCGTTAAAGTGCGTAGTTTGAGGCAACGCATGGCAAACGCCACAGCTCTCTTTATACATCTTATCAGCTTTTGCAAACATCGCATTTACGTCAGTGCTAAAGCCATCTTTTTGAACAAAAACTGTCGTTTCTACCTCGTTCCATTTGCCGTTTTTGCCCTCTTTTATCACTTTTATATCAAAAGGTGCAGTTTTTGCAAATGCTACTGAGATGATCCTCGCGCCATCAGCAAAATAAACTACGTTGCTAACGGCTGGGTTTTGATAGCCTTTTACTTTGATCTGCGCTCTATCGCCGCTTGTTTGTAAAATTTCAACTGCGTTGGTTGGTAGCAGTCTGCCTATGCTCTTAGCTGAGTTTGCGTCAGCATATACGTCCTTTACGACATCTGTGTAGTTCATGCCTGCACCAAATGCAGCACAAGCTACGATGGCTGATAGAATAATTTTTTTCATATTTCTCCCTTCAAAATGAAATTGTCAAATTCTATGGGCATTTGATTAATTACAAATTAAAATTAAAAATATATTTTAAGAATAATGCAGAAAATTTTATTTAAAAATGAGTAAAAACACGCCAGATACGATAAGGCAAACGGCTAAAATTTCTTTTAAATTTAGCCTCTCACCAAGAAATATAACAGCCAAAATGATAGCCAGCACAACGCTAAATTTATCAACCAGTGCCACTTGATAGACCTTGCCTGCTTGCATTGCCTTAAAATACATGAGCCACGAAAGCCCAGTCGCCATGCCACTTAGTATGAGAAAGAGCCAGTTTTTGGGACTTAGCGAGCTTAGCGGTTGCCATTTTTTAGCCACGCTTAAAAGCAAAATAAGCATCAAAATGACGACGATCGTTCTTATAAATGTCGCAAAATCGCTGTCAATGTCCTTTACGCCTAGCTTTGCAAAGATCGCTGTAAGTGCAGCAAAAACAGCCGAAAGAGCTGCGTAGATAAACCACTCTGGCATCTTTATCCTTATAAATTTAAAGGGGCAAATTTGCTTCGCCCCAAGCTAAATTTATCCCTCGTAGTCACCAAGCATATCAAGCGTAGGAGCAAAATATAAAGCCCCAGTTACTGGCGTACTAAAGTCAAGCAGCCTATCTGAGTTGCCTTTTGGCTCGCCGATAAACATCTTTTTAAGCATCGCCTCAACGGTCGAAAACGTGCTCGCATAGGCGATAAAGTAGGTGCCACTCTTGCTGCCTTCAGTAAATGGCATATTGCCGCGCACGACCTTTTTATCGTCGCCGACATTTGCAGCAGCTGAGTGTGAATTTGTAGGTTTTACGCTCTCGTCCATCTCGATGTCATACTCTTTTGAGCGGCCTATAACCTTTTCTTGCTCGCTTACGCTTGTGGCGTTCCATTCTTTCATTTTGTGGAAGTATTTTTGAACAAAAACGTAGCTACCGCCTTTAAATTTAGCGTCTTCTTTGCCGACTTTTGCAAAAAGATCTCTATCTTCGCCATCAGGGTTTTCAGTGCCATCTACAAAGCCGATGATCGCCCTGCCGTCGTGGTACTTAAAGCCTTGAGTCTCATCTGTAAGCTCTGCAAATTTAAACAAAACTTCTTTGATATTTTGCGCCATATCAAAGCAGTCAGCCGCATTTAGCGCGCGGATGTGGATGTGGATATCGCCCTTTGTGCTAACAGCTTCATGTTTATCGCCTTTGATCGCTTTAAAATTTACAAGCTCTTTTGGTAATTCTTTTGAAATTTCAAGCTTTTTCCAAGCATCATGACCCACGCCAAGGACGCAATTTACATTTTCGTTTGCGCCAAATCTAACTTTAGCAGTCTTGTTTAAATTTACAACCAAAGCACAAAGCTTAGCAAAGCCCTCTTTACATGCTTTTTTGTCGCCTTTTAAAACCCATGTTTGAAAGACTGTGTTGTTGCCTGGTGCTTGTGTGACCTCTTGTGAATTTACACTCATTTTTTCTCCTTTAAATTTAATTTTTATGCGATATTTTCTAAATTTAATTGCTCGTTGATCTGCTCGTCACTATCGTCAAAGACAAACTCGACCTTGTTTGCACCAAAGCTCTTAGCTATCGCTTCAAGCGTGTCGCGAGCTGATTTGTGGATTTTACTTTGAAGCTGCGAGATAAGGCGAACGCTCATCTTTTTGACTTCATTTCTTGCCTCTTCGATTAGTCTATTTTTATCTTCTTCTGTAAAAGTGCTACCAAAAAAGCCATTTAGCGAGTCAGGCAGCAAAAATGGTATAAATTTGCCATTTTTTTCGTCGTAAAATTTCATATCTGCGATTGAAAATTTATACTTACATGGAGGCATTTTTATCTTATAGCTAGAGTTTGCGATCTGCGTGATCTCGAGCTTTGGGCTAGTTAGATCGTATATGAAATTTATCTCAAACTCAAATATCATCGAAAGCTTCTTCTCGCTTATAAGCCATCTTAGATACTCTTTGCCAAAATTTCCAAACGCATGATCTGTCTTTGTAACGATCTCTTTGCTATATACTTGAAAAACAGATAGCTCGCCGATGCTTTTTAGCTGCGAAATTTCGGTGCTGACTGAGAGATTTTCACTATCATCTTTTGCCTTTTTTAACGCCTTATTTGACCTATAAAATGCAAATGCCAAAACAGCTAGTAAGATAGCTAATATCAAATTTGCATATTCGCTCATTTTTTCTCCTTTAAAGCTTGCTATTTTAGCTTAAATTTGTAAAGCAAAAGGAATTTTAGCTTGTTTTTTGCTATCTTGAAATCCACAAAATAGCAAAAAATTTTTAAAACAATTGAGAAAATAAAAAACCACTTTTTTCAAGCACTTCTTTGATCTTTTCTTGATGCTCAAGACCCTTTGTCTCAAGCGTGATAGTGATGCTTGCATCGCCGTAGTCAAGCTTAGTAGAGAAGCGGTCGTAGTCGATCTTGACGATGTTTGCATTTGCTGATTTTAGGCTATCAGTTAGGCTCATGAGCGCTCCTGGCTTATCTACAAGTGTGATTTGCAAGGTCATCTTGCGGTGAGATTTGATAAGACCCTTTTCGATGATGATAGAAAGCACCTGAACATCGATATTTCCGCCACTTAGCACCACGCCTATCTTTGCACCTTTTTTAAATTTGATCTTATCATGCATAAGTGCTGCCACGCCAGCTGCGCCAGCTCCTTCAACCACGATCTTTTGCGTCTCTAGCAAGAACAAAATCGCAGTTGCGATCTCCTCATCATCTACCTGCACAAACTCATCCACGCACTCAACGATATTTTTAAGCGTTATCTCACTCGCATCACGCACAGCGATGCCATCAGCTATGGTGCGAACTGACTTTGAGTTTATGCTCTTTTTAGCACCGTAGCTATTAAACATCGCTGGAGCGCCCTTTGCGCCGACGCAAACGACTTTAGTTTTTGGATTGACTTGCTTTATACAGCTTGCCACGCCGCTAGCTAAGCCACCACCACCAACTGGCACGATAACCATATCAAGGTCGCTTATCTCATCAAGCATCTCAAGACCCACAGTGCCCTGCCCTGCCATAACATACTCATCGTTAAATGGATGAACAAAGGTCATATCTTTTTCTTTGGCGTAATTTACTGCAAATTCATACGCCTCATCAAAGTTATCACCTTTTAAGATCACTTCAGCGCCAAGATCCTTTGTGCCAGCTACCTTTAGAAGCGGGGTTGATTCTGGCATGACGATGCAAGCATGCACGCCAAATTCCTTTGCACTTATTGCTACACCTTGAGCATGGTTACCAGCGCTTGCAGCTACTACACCAAGCTTTCGCTCCTCATCACTTAGGCTAGCTATTTTATTGTATGCGCCTCTTATCTTATATGCACCAGTTCTTTGTAAATTTTCTTCTTTCAGGTAAACACTTGCACCTAAAATTTTACTAAGCTTTGCACTTAGCGCAAATGGGGTCTTAGTCACGAAATGACCGATCGTGATCTTTGCTTGGATGATTTTATTTAGTGAAACCATTTTTTATTTTTCCTTTTTTAAATTATTCTTTTTCCCTTAGTAACACGCCACACTCAATGTGATGAGTGTTTGCAAACTGATCAAAAATGGCAAATTTTATCACTTTATGGCTTTTACAAAGCTCTTTTAAATTTTCTTTTAGAGTCTCTGGATTGCACGAGATATAAATGATGTTTTTAAAATTTTTGATGAAATTTACGACACTTTCGCTTAGTCCTGCACGGGGCGGATCAACAAGGACATGCGAGAAATTAAAGTCGCTTAAATTTATCTCTTTCAGCCTGTTAAACTCCCTAACGCCAGCAAATGCGCTCATAAGCTCATCAGCATCCATTCGTAAAAATTTGATGTTTTTAGCCTTATTTAGCTCGCAGTTTTTAAGGGCATTTGCGATCGAGCTTTTTGAAATTTCAGTGGCAAGAACGTTTTTAAATTTAAATGAAAGCGGAATAGTAAAATTTCCATGTCCGCAGTAGAGCTCAAGGAGGTCAGCACCGCCTTGCACACACTCTTTTGCCCAAGCTATCATCTTTTCATTTACGGCTCTATTTGGCTGGATAAAGGCATTCTCACTTAGGCTAAATTTATAAATTTGCTCTCCAATATTTAGCTCATCGATCAAATTTAGCTCACCACTTAGCAGCTTTTGCCAGCGAGATCTGGCAAGCATGGTGACATCAAGCTTACTGGCTAGAATTTTCATAGCTGTTTCAAACTCGCCATCAAGCCTTTTATGATAAAGAAGTGTGATCAAGATACCGCTTTTACAAGAGATAAATTCCACTCCAAAAAGCTTTGCGCGCAGTATTTCACTCTCTTGCAAGTTATAAAGTAAGCTTGGCATAAGCTCTGAAATTTGCTCGCAAACCTTTGGACAATCATCTATAAAGACCTTTTTGCCCTTTTCGCTTGCATGCATCGTATAGCAAAGCTTTGTGTCTTCGTGCCAGATACCAAACTCAGCTCTTGTGCGGTAGTGTTTTGGTGTTGAGCTAAAAACATCAAACTCGCCATCATAAAACTCTGAAAAATTTTGTTTTATAAGATCAGTTTTAAATAAAATTTGCTCATCATAAGGAGTAAAAAGAGTGCAAGAGCCGCACTCTTTTAGATAATTGCAATCCAAATTTATGCTTCTACTTTCTTTCCAACAAATCTAACTAGTGCCCAAATCGCTAAAAATCCGCAAGGAAGCGCGATCCAAACGCTAAGACCAAGTGCAACCGGCAAGTAACCAACTAGCACACAAACCGCACAAACGCTAAGCGCATAGACCATTTGAGTCGATACGTGATCGATATGATTACATCCTGCGCCCATTGATGAAAGGATCGTAGTATCCGATATCGGTGAGCAGTGATCGCCAAAGATCGCACCTGTAAGTACGCCTGAGATATTTACGATCATATATGCATGCATCGCATCACCCTCTAGGCCGTAGTTTTTGCCGACCGCATAAGCTAGTGGGATAGCTAGGGGCATTAAAATTCCCATCGTGCCATAGCTCGTTCCAGTTGAAAAGCTAATAAACGAACCAAGGATAAAAACAGCAACTGGCAATATAAATTTAGGTGTTGAAGAGCTTAATAGATCAACCAAATATCTTGATGTGCCAAGCTCTTTTATAACCGCGCTAAGGCTCCAAGCAAGAAGCAAGATTACAACTGTAATTATCATAGTTTTCCAGCCTTTTACCCATGTGCTGATAGCCTCTTTTACGTCAAAAATTTTACGCCAAACACCCATTGTTATAGCTACGATACTAGCAAGTAGTGCTGCTTGAAATAGCGATGTAGCCGAGTCTGCTGCGCCAAAAGTATCTTTAAAAGTAGAAAATGAAAGTGGATTAGCAAGTGCATTTTTAAGAGCATCGCCCTCAAGTGCAGCAAGGCCACTAAAGTAAAAACTAGTAAATGCGCCAATGACCAGCACAAGAAGTGGTACAACAGCATTTGCAGCACTTAATTTTACGCCCTCTTTTGGCTCAAGTGTTTTATCTTCAAGATCTTGGATTTGAGTTTTACCTGAGTGAAGCTCGCCTCTTCTAGCACGTCTTTCAGCTAATAGCATTGGTCCGTATTCACGTTGCATCAAGGCTGTACAGACTATAAAAAATAAGATGAAGAGATTGTAAAATCTATATGGAATTGTCTCGATAAATATAGAATAAGCGTTAATACCAGTCTCTCCAACTAGCTCATAGCCCTTTTCAATGAGTGAAACCTCAAGGCCAACCCATGTCGAGATGATAGCAATACCAGCGATCGGTGCTGCAGTAGCATCGATGATAAAAGCTAGTTTTTCACGACTTATTTTAAATTTATCACTTATTGGTCTCATGATTGGACCTACTATTAGAGCATTTGCATAGTCATCAAAAAATACAAAAATTCCCATCAGCCACGTTGAAATTTGAGCTGAAATGCCGCTTTTTGCCTTTTTGCTAAGCCAAAGAGCAACCGCTTTTGTACCACCCATTTTTGTGATAAGTGCGACCACACCACCGATACAAAGCACTTGAAGTAAAATTCCTGAGTCAGTCTTATCAGCCATTGATTCAACGACCCTTGAAACGATACCTGTAAAGCCTTTTACGATACCCATAAAGATGTTTTCATTGATGATATTTATGAGAAATGTTCCGCTAAAAACACCTATAAATAGCGACAAGATGACGTCTTTTGTGATAAAAGCAAGTGCTATTGCCACAACAGGCGGTATAAGCGTAAATACGCCATAAATTTCAGCGTTTCTCTTTGCCACTTCTGGATCGACACCAAAAAGTGCAACGCTAAAAAAAAGTAATAATAAAATTTGTCTCACAAGAACTCCTTAAAATTTTTCTATCGCAAGTCCAGCCCAAGTCTGCGTATTTGCCATGACTTCGACTCTATTTATATTAACACTTCCAGGCATATTTAGACAATTTACCAAAATCGTCGCGATATCCTCAGATGTGATGAAATTTGTATTTTCATAAAGGCTATCTGCCTTTGCCTTATCTCCCCTAAATCTAACCTCGCTAAATTCAGTCTTGCAAAGCCCTGGCTCGATGTTTGTCACCCTGATATTTGTACCGACTAGATCGTTTCTTAAATTTAAACTAAACTGCTTTACAAAGGCCTTTGTAGCGCCGTAAACGTTGCTTCCAGGATATGGCCATGAGCCAGCTGTCGAGCCAATATTAAAGATATAGCCCTTTTCTTGCTTGTAAAGTAGTGGCAAAACCGCCTTTGTTGAGTAGATAAGACCCTTGACATTGGTGTCTATCATCGCCTCAAAGTCCTCCACCTTCGCATCTATCGTCTTTTCAAGCCCAAGTGCCATACCAGCGTTATTTACAAGCACTTCGATATCCTTAAATTTATCAGGCAAGCTCTCAACCGCTTTAAAAACAGCTTCTTTGTCGCGTATATCAGCTACTATGATATGTGTATCGCCAAGCTCGCTTGCAAGCTTTTTTAGCCTATCTTCTCGCCTTGCAAGAGCGACTATCTTGTAGCCCTCTTTTGAGAGTCTTCTGGCGATCGCCTCGCCAAATCCAGATGTTGCACCAGTTACAAAAGCTGTCTTTTTCATAATTTTTCCTAATTGAAATTTGGCTTTAAACCCAAATTTTCTAAAAATTTGATCGTCTTTTCGTTTTGTTCTTTCATAGCATAGTCAAGTGCGTTAAATCCAGCATCATCAGTGGCGTTAATATCAGCACCATTATCCATCAAAAGCTTTAAAATTTCTGGTGTTGCATGAGCTGCTGCATGCATAAAAACGCTTCTATTTGTGTGTTCTAATCCACATGTATCTTCAACCTGCGTCATACCCAAATTTATCATATTCATCTTGGTATTTTCATCTATGTAGCTCTCGTTGGCATTGGCGCCATTTTTTAGCAAAAGCTCGCAAAGTGGTTTATCACTAAACTGCACAGCGTAAAAAAGCACACTTTTTCCAAAGAAATTTTTGTGATTTACATCGGCTTTATTTGCAAGTAAAATTTTTACATTTTCTATATTTTTTAAAGCAAAAAATAGCGGCGTCTCATCGCCCAAATTCACATCGGCCCCGCGCCTTATGATCTCTTTTATCATGTCACTACTTTTTTCGTTTAAAAGTGCGATATTAAGCAAATTTGTAAGCTCAGCGGTACTAAAATTTTTCGAGTAGAGCAAATTTGCCAGCTCATCGGAATTTATCCTTTGAGCCATCATATTTTGCTCAGGTGTTAAAATTTTAGCCTTATTTACACTTTTACCGACACCAAAAGTCAAAAACTCATTTACCACGCTAGTTGCGTAGTAAGCGGCACTTGGTGTATCAAGTCCCAGGCTTTCATAAAATTTTACAAGCGGAGTTTGAGCGTTTTTGTAAGCTTCGATAATTTTTTTATATTTTAAAAAATTAAATAAGCTCTCGTTTGCCCAGTATCTAAGATACTCCATTCTAGCGTCTTTTTCACCCTCAGCAATCTTTGGCTCTGCAAGCTCTTTTGCGTAAAATTCAGGTGCGAATGACGCTTTTAGTAAAAGCCATCTAAGCTTGTTTAAATTTTCTTTATAAACTCTATCACCAACGCAACTTTGAGACTCACTTCTCACAGCCACACTCGCCTCAAAAAGCTCTTTCACCTCTTTTAAATTTAAAAGCGAACCATCACAGTAAAATAGCCCCTCATTCGCATAAGCAAGATCGTTTGGAGTAGTTTTAAAGCTCTCTTTTTTAGCAAGATCACTGCACTCTAAAGCGTGTAAATTTATAAAAAAACAAACGCTAAAAAAGAGAAAAAAAACTACTTTTTTCATCAAAGCTCCTTAAAATTTCGCGATATTGTAACAAATTTATATGCTAAACTCGCTTATTTCATTAAAATTTAGATATTTATAAATTTCATCTTTATTTAAGCTAAGGCTATCTTTTACTATCTTTTTATATTCATCTACACTTGGTAAACGCCCAAGTAGCGCACAAACAGCAGCCAGCTCGGCACTTCCTAGATAGACCTTCGCGCCCATACCCATTCTGTTATCAAAATTTCTAGTCGAGGTAGAAAAGACAACGGCATTGTCATTAACTCTTGCTTGATTGCCCATGCAAAGCGAACAGCCTGGCACCTCTGTCCTTGCATTTAATCTTTTAAAAATTTCATAAACGCCTTCATTTTCAAGTGTGCTTTTATCCATCTTTGTCGGCGGTGCTATCCAAAGCCTAGTTGTAAGCTTACTCTCATGTTCTAAAATTCTAGCAAGCGCCCTGTAATGGCCGATATTTGTCATACAGCTTCCCACAAAAACTTCATCGATTTTATGCGCTCTTTTGTTATCAGCTAAAATTTCACTTAATGTTGCCACATCGTCTGGGTCATTTGGACACGCCAAAATCGGCTCATCTATCTGAGCTAGATCGATCTCCAAAATTTCAGCGTATTTTGCATCTTTATCGGCTCTTAAAAGAGTTGGATTTTCAAGCCATTTTTGCATCTTCTCTTTTCGTCTAAGCAAAGTCTCACGGCTATCGTAACCAGCTTTTATCATCGCATCAATTAGCGCGACGTTTGAGCGAACATACTCCACAACGCTATCAACGCTTAAATTTACCACGCAAGCCGCCGCCGAGCGTTCAGCCGAAGCATCACTTAGCTCAAACGCCTGCTCTACTTTTAGACTCTCAAGCCCTTCTATCTCTAAAATTTTACCCGCAAAAACATTCTTTTTGTTTTTCTTCTCAACGCTTAAAAGCCCTTTTTTGATAGCAAAATAAGGTATCGCATTGACAAGATCACGAAGCGTCACGCCCTCTTTTAGCTCGCCTTTAAATTTGATCAAAACCGACTCTGGCATATTTAGTGGCATCATGCCAAGCACCGCTGCAAACGCCACTAGACCACTTCCCGCTGGAAAGCTGATACCGATAGGAAATCTCGTGTGACTATCGCCGCCAGTGCCCACCGTATCAGGTAGTACCATGCGGTTTAGCCACGAGTGGATGACGCCATCGCCTGGCTTTAGACTCACACCGCCACGTAAATTTATAAATTTTGGCAAGCTCTTTTGCATCTCAAGGTCGCTTGGCTTTGGATAAGCAGCTGTGTGGCAAAAGCTTTGCAGAACAAAATCCGCGCCGAAACTAAGGCTAGCAAGCTCTTTTATCTCATCTCTAGTCATCGGCCCAGTCGTATCTTGCGAGCCAACAGTTAAAATTTCTGGCTCCACATAAGCCCCAGCTCTAACGCCAGCCTTGCCGCAAGCCTTGCCAACCATCTTTTGAGCCAGCGTATAGCCACCGCTCTGCTCTTTTGGCTGATCTGGCTTTATAAAAATTTGCTCCTCGCCAAGCCCTAGAGCCTCTCTAGCCTTTTTGGTCACTTGCCGTCCTATCATAAGTGGTATCCTGCCACCTGCTCTTATCTCGTCACTTAGAGTATTTGGACTAAGTTTAAAATTTGCCACGAGTTTTTTCTCAGTACCTGCAAGCTTGTAAATTTCGCCTTTAAATGGATAAATTTCTATCTCATCGCCCATCTCAAGCTCATTTACGTTTGCAACTATCGGCAGTGCACCGCTATCTTCAGCGGTATTAAAAAATATAGGAGCTATGGTCGTACCGATCACGATACCGCCCGTTTTTTTGTTTGGCACGCCCTCGATCTCATCGCCAAGATGCCACTGGATAGAGTTTATACCGCTCTTTCTGCTGCTGCCAGTGCCAACCACATCGCCAACATACGCCACTTTTTTACCACGAGTTTTGAGCTCTTTTAAAATTTCTAGACCCTCAGGCATCTTTTTAACAAGCATTGCTTTTGCGTGAAGTGGTATGTCGGCCCTTGTATAGGCCTCACTCGCTGGACTTAGGTCGTCAGTATTTGTCTCACCAGGTACTTTAAAAACGACTGCGTTTATACAGGTTTCGATTGGCTTTTTATGCGTAAACCACTCTGCGTTCGCCCAAGAAACAAGTACATCTTTTGCAAATTTATTGTTGCTACTTAGCTTTACTATCTCGTCAAAATACTCATGCACCAGGATGATATTTTTTAGCTCATTTACCGCAGCTTGTGCAATATTTTCATCGCTATTTTTTAGAGCTCGCACCAAAATTTCCACGTTATATCCGCCAAGCATCTTGCCTAAAATTTTAATAGCACGCATAGCGTCAAGGCCATTAACAGCAAGCCCATCTATCACTTCACCAAGAAATTCTGCCTTTATCTTCGCTGCGTCATCAACGCCAGGATTGATACGAGTTTCAAGCAAATTTATAAGAAATTTTAGCTCGCTTTGTGCCTTTTCGTCGCAACTAGACTTGCTGGCAATCTTTATTAGCTCGCAAACTTCACTTGTTTGCTTGGCATTTAGCGCAAGCGGTGGCACGCCCTCTTTTTCTCGCTCGCTCACGTGTTTTTCGTAGTCGGTAAAAAAGCTCATGAAATTCCTTTGTGGTTTTTGCTCGTTATTTTTAGTCTAAAATCGCTATTTTGCTTGCATTTTATCAAAAAGCAAAACAAACTAAAGTAAAATTTGCCCAAAATTTCAAATTTTAAGGAGCAAATGTGTCAAAAGCTTACCTAAAATCTCCCATTGGAATTTTGGAGATCATCGCTAGCGAAAATGGAATTTGTGAGATAAATTTTGTAGATAAATTTGAAAAAATTTCAGTAAAAGATAAAAATTTAAAGCTTTGCTTGAATGAGCTAGAGGCTTATTTTAATGGCAAGCTTAAAAAATTTAGCGTAAGGCTTGATATAAAAACAACTAATTTTAGAGCAAAAATTTACGAGGCTTTACAAAAAGTACCATACGGGGAAACGACCACATACGCAGCCCTTGCACTTGCCGTAGGTCACAAAAATGCCTACCGAGCAGCAGGATCAGCCAATGCCAAAAATCCAGTGCCTATCATTATACCTTGCCACAGAGTGCTAGCTAGTAGCGGACTTGGCGGCTACTCTGGTGGAGATGGTCTACCAACTAAAATTTGGCTTTTAGAGCATGAAGCAAAGCATAAATAGCTAAAATTTACAGCAAAAAATCTATCAAATTTTAAAATTTATGAACGAGCATATCACGGCTCTAAATTTAGCAGCGAGCTTTACAAGACCTAGATTTTGTAAAAACATCTTACAAATTTAATAGTCCGCCAAAGCGAATAGGCAAAGTTTTAATATTTATTTTTTATTCAAGAGTAAACAAGCTAGCCTAAATTTTTATTTCGTAATATATTTATGAAAATTTCCTAGCCCTAAGCAAGGCTAAATGGGGCTAGGATTTGGATTATTTTTTAGTTACAAGAGCGTTTTTTAAGACATCTTCTATCGTATCTACGGCAATGATCTTCATGTCGCCTTTTACTTCGGCTGGTATATCGACAAGATCGCGGTCGTAGTTTTTACGAGGTATTAGAGCTATTTTGATGCCAGCTTTGTGAGCAGCGATGAGCTTCTCTTTTAGACCACCGATCGGCAGCACTCTACCAGTTAGCGTGATCTCACCAGTCATTGCTATGTCGTGTCTTACCTTTGTGTCGGTTAGTATAGATGCGATCGCGGTTGCCATCGTGATGCCAGCACTTGGGCCGTCTTTTGGTACAGCACCCTCTGGTACGTGCAAGTGAAGATCATAGCGTCTATAAACATCGCTAGCTTCGAGCTTACGCTTGTCGTCATCTAGTTTTGGCACGATAGCCATTGGTACTTTTAGTTTTTTGTTATCGATCAGCACTTTTACCACGCTAAATGCGATATGAGCGCTCTCTTTCATCACGTCGCCTAGCTGACCGGTGATTTGCATGCTGCCTTTGCCTTGGATCCTTATAGCCTCGATCCTTAGCACGTCGCCACCGACACTCGTCCACGCTAGGCCATTTACTAGACCTATCTGATCTTTTTTATCCGCCGGCTCGATCTCATAGACCTTTTTCTCTAAAAACTCTTTTAAATTTTTAGCCGTGACACTGATCTTGCCATCATTCTTTTTGGTGAGGATATTTTTAGCAACCTTTCTTAATATATCAGCCATCCTGCGGCGTAAATTTCGCACGCCACTCTCTCTTGTATAGTCGCTAATTATTAGCTCAAGTGCCTCTTTGCTGATGCTAACATCGCTTGGTTTTAGTCCGTGTTTTTTAAGTTCCTGAGGCAAGAGATATTTCTTAGCGATCTCAAATTTCTCTTGCGGGGTATATGAGCTAAGTTCGATAAACTCCATCCTATCTCGAAGTGCAGCTGGTATCATGCTCACGTCATTTGCTGTGGCGATAAAAATGATCTTGCTAAGATCGATGTTGAAATTTAGGTAGTAGTCTCTAAATTTGTTATTTTGCTCTGGGTCCAAAATTTCAAGTAAAACTGCGGTCGGGTCGCCTCTGTAGCTTCTGCCAACCTTATCGATCTCATCTAAGACAACCACTGGGTTCATCTGTTTGGCTTCTATGAGCCCTTGCACGATACGCCCTGGCATAGCGCCTATGTAGGTGCGGCGGTGGCCTCTTAGCTCGTTTACATCCTCAAGTCCGCCAAGCGCGATCCTAACTAGTTCACGCTTTAGCGCCTTTGCGATCGAGTTTGCAAGGCTTGTTTTACCCACGCCTGGAGGGCCTGCAAAGCATAAAATAGCGCCATTATTTACCTTTTCTCCAACGCCTCTAAGCTCCAAAAGCTCACGCAAAGCAAAATACTCCTCAATGCGCTCTTTTGGCTTTTCAAGGCTGTAATGATCGGCATTTAAATGCTTGCTCACTTCGGTGATGGATGATTTTTTCTTAGCTACATTTTCAAATGGAATTTCTAAAACCCAGTCAAGATAGCTTTGTAAAGTGTTTGCGTCGGCTGAGTCTGGGTGCATGCGAGAAAGTTTATCTATTTGTTTTTTGATCTCTTTGTAGGCGTCCTCAGCCATAAATTTCTTCTTCGCATCAAGCTTTTTGCGGTACTCTTCAAGCTCCTCTTCACGGCTCGTATCCGCTCCAAGCTCAGCTTGAATTTGCTTTAGCTGCTCTTTTAAAAAGTACTCTTTGTTTGTCTTGTCGATCTTTGAGTGAACCTTGTTTTTGATCTCTTTTTGAAGCTTGTTTGCCTCGATCTCTTCGATGACGTAGTCGATGAGCTTTAGTAGGCGCTGCTCTAAATTTTCCTCTACAAAAAAGCTATAGGCGATCTGTTTTTTTAAGCGAAGTGCGCTTGAAACTAGGTCACAAACCCTGATCGCCTCAGCGCTCTCTTCGATCGTCTTTAAAAGATCAGGTGGGAAAAAATGGCTAAACTGCGAAAGCTCTCTTACTTTTTCTCTTAAAACCACTATGAGTGCGTCAGTTTTGACCTGCGATGGGCGCTTAACATGGAGCATATCAACTATACCGCGGAGCGGATTTATGCCTGATTGTTTTAAAATTTTACCTTTATCTATGCCTTGAAATAAAACTTTTACGCGTCCATCAGGTAGTGGCACACGGCGCATTATCGTGCCGATAACGCCAGCATCATAGATACCATCAAAGTCTCTAGCACCGTCTTGCTGAGGCTTTGTAGGCACCACAAGGATCGGAGTCTCTTCTTGTATGGCGAGTTCAAGTGCCTTTAAATTTTCATCATCGCTTAAAAAAAGCGGAGTTATCATAAATGGATATAAAAATAGCTCGTCCTCAACGATGATGGGAATTTCAGTTGGGAAGCCTTTATTTTCGTTTATTTGCAAAATTTCTCCTATTCAAACAGTTTTCTATACCATGCCACGTCAGGTTTAATAAGATCTGAGTTTTTAAACGGCGACTCTTCAAGCTTTTGCTCGTAAATTTTAGCCGAAACATCACGACCAGTCCTATTGTAAAGATCAGCTATTTGCATATCTAGGAAGTAAAGCGCGAGTTTAAATTTGATAAGCATAGTCTCAATAAGTGGCTTATATTCAGTATTTGGATACATATAAAGAAATTTCTCAATCTCTGTTACGCTATCTTCCATAAGCTTTTGGTTGCGGTTTGGCTGAGTAAATGAGTCAAAATTTGCTTTTATCTTTAGATACTGAGCAAACTCTGTTTTTGGGCCGTTGTCGCCGTATCTTTTGATATACTCATCAAGATAGTGATTTGCCATTAGATACTCTTCATCATTTGCGTGAGCTTGGGCAAGAATAAGTAAAATTTGCTCCAAAAGGGGACTTGCTACGTGTTCGCTTGCCATTGAAACATAGTGTTTATCGGCCGCTTCAAGATCACCATCTTTTATATCAGCGATAACCTGTGCATACCACTCATCAGGAGTTAGATTGTAAAGCTCGGTATATTTTTCAGCACAACCACTAAAAAGCCCCAAAAGAGCTACAACTGCTAGAAATTTAGAAAATCTTTTCATGCTTTTCCTTAAAAAGTTTAAATCCTCGTATTCTACATTTTTTGCTATTATTTTTGTATAAATTTTTTAAAACTATGATAAAATACGGCAACTTTACAAAATAGGAGTTAGTATGATTTTTAGTGTTAAAAGCCCTATTTTAGGCTTTGAGCATATCAAGACGATGGAGTTAATTGAACTTGATAAATTTTTTGTTAAGCTAGCAAGCAAAGATGATGAGACATCTTTTACAATGATAAATCCTTTTGCATTAAGAAGCTACGAATTCGATATTCCAAGCTATTATGAAGATCTTATGGAGATTAAAGAAAGCTCTCAACTTAGAATTTATAACATTATCGTTGTTGCACTCCCGCTTGAAAAATCAACTGTAAATTTTATAGCTCCTATCGTTTGCAATATGGATAATATGACCTTATCCCAAGTCGTTTTAGACATTGCCAAATATCCTCAGTACGGGCAAGCTGAAATGATAGAAAATTTTATACAAAAATAGTAGCTAAAAGCTTTTAAAAATCTAAGGATAGATTTTTTATTGTTATTTAGAGGATTTGTTGTGAAGATAGCATACTTACTCTGTTTTATTGTCACGTTTGGTTTTTGTGCACCCAGAGCTTGTACGACAGCAGAAGCAGCATCTATTGGTTGTAGTGGAGCAAATTATTCTTGCTTTATAGACGCTGAAGAGTACCAAGATAACTCTTCTAAAAATATCCCACATTGCATAAGAAAATCTGATAGAACCTGGACGATAGATACCAATAGCTTTTCTTCAGGCTTAGCACAAGATCACTATCATATTTACGTTGAGCAATTTTCTCCATGGAATCAACGATCATTAATAGGTATGTGGGATGATCACTCTAAAGGCTTAAGACAAAGATCAATAAATGGAAATCTAAATACCAGAGTAAATGGAGATATAGCTACCATTGGTGCTACTATTATGATTCCACAATACGCTGGATATAATTTTGTTCCAGATCCATCTAACGTAACAAGAACATCATCTACAGCCGATAGAATATTTTTAGATACTGGTAATTTTTCGCCTAGCAATTACACACTTTGTCAAACAACATATATTTATAATCCTAGCAAGCATCCTTATTGTAAAAATTCATCCTCTTCCACATTTGATTTTAGTGAGAAAAATACCTTTATACAAAATAATTTAAAAGGCAAAAACGTAGTCTATGCCAGGCTTTATTGGGGCGGCTCTCTTTATCAAAACTGGGCAATAAAAAATCTTGGGTCAAATTTATATGTAAGTGCTTTAAATTACATAAAAGGATATAGCAGGATTGATTTTAAAGCTCCTGGAAAAAATGCAATCACAATAGATGCTGATCCAAAAGATATCTTTTGGTTTGGTTCATTTAGTGAGTATAAACCAAAATCAATGACTCTTGAATCATACAATCAAAACGAGTCTAATAGCTACTATGTAAAGGCTGGAATAAACTATCAATATGTAGCAAGTGCTGATGTAACAGATATAGTTAGAGACTCTCTTGGCACTAGCGAGTCAGATAGGACATTTTATGCTGGCAATATTAGATCAACTACGATTCCCTTTAGTGATGAATTTATAGACCCAAATGATGGCATATATAAGGTAAACAACTCTACTAATAGAAAACTAAAAAAAACATACGGCACGCTACTATTCTCACCAGTTCAAGGGCAAAATGGTTACTGGATACAATCCATCGCACCACAATTTGCAGCTTGGAGTTTAGTCATCATTTATGACTTTGATGATAAAACCGCTGCAGCAAACAATATAGAGCCAAAGCTTGTTAGTATATTTGATGGACTAGAAAGACTTGCGGCGGACTGGATGAAGTCAAGCGATCCATTTGGTACTGTAAAGAGCTCAACCATAGATGTAAAATTTGAAAATATCTACACACCAAAAGCAGGAAATATAGATGCTTCGCTCACAATGTTTTCATTTGGCGGCAAGCCAGAAACAAAGGGTGAAGATATCAAGATAAAAAATGGTGGCAGCTATCAGAGTATTACCAGCGGATATAATGCTCAAGGCGATCAGTTTAACTCAACTATGACAAAATTTGGACAACTTATAAATCCAGGTAAAAAATTTCACTCCCAAGCAGACTTGGATATATTTGATATATCGGACAAAATGTCATATGCTCAAAAAGAAGCGGATATAAAATTTACAGTTACAACGATTAAGAGCTCAGGCGGTGCCAATGTTGTAAGTGCTGACCGTATAAATTTAGCTCTAGTTGGCTTTTCTACTAGTATATATAAGCCAGATGTTTGTTATATGGAATATATTTATGCGAAAAAACCTAGCGATAGTACTTTTACAAAGGTGCAAGAAAATACTCCGACGGTAGTGCCAGCAAATACTATTTTAAAAACTTTCGTTGAAGTTACAAATAATACTAATGAAGCTGCCCAAGACTTTGCTCTAAAAGCTACAATAGATCCAAGTCAAATTTATAATCCAAACTCAACTTACATATACGCAGATAAAGCATCACAAGGGCCTAGTGACTTGCTTACTATGTCAGGACAGGTGCACTATAACGACAACACAGGCTTGCAGCAACTAAGTGGAAATGACTTAACTTTTTATTTGGGACAAGGTGCGGCTGCAAATAAGGGTGGAGAAATGCTAATTCATCAAGGCAACTACGCTTATGCTATATATGAAACTACCCTTAAGTCTAAATTTGAGCCAAATAGTTACAAAGCGACGGTCGCAAATGCTGATATAAATTTACAGCCCTATGACACATACATAAGAAGATGTAGCAATCAAAATTACAACATTACTTTAGGCGTTAGTGCCAGTCCAAATAATTTCGTCGCAAGTAATAGACAAGACGATGGCTCAGCGGCTTTTAAAACTAAATTTAAAAATAGACTTCTAACAAAAATCGTTTCTACGCCATTTAATGTCTATATCACAAACTATGATACAGATGGCAACAAAAAAGTACCAGATGCCCCAGTAGATGTAAAAGTAGAGTTGGTTGAGTCTTGCAGTGCTCCAACAAATTTATATGAACAAGATATAACATTTAATGGCGTAACTGATATTTTGTTGTCAGGCATTAGTATTGATAGAGCCTATAAAAGCGTAAAATTTAGAATTTCTCATCTTGATCCAGTGACAAATACTACAAAGGTTGAATGCGAAAAATTAGATGATTTTGCCATAAGACCAAGTCACTTTAGACTATGGGATACCGACAAGAACACGATCAATAATAACAATGTTTTAATAGGCGGCAAAGTTTATAATAATATTGCTCTTGCGGCTATGAAACCTCTTGATAGTGGCTTAGCAAATGGCTATACAAACAACATAAGTGGCTCAAATGGAGAGATAAAACTTGTACCAGCATATAGTGCGACCTGCGATCCTAGCATTATAGAGAGCGAGAACAAACTAAGCGTAGATTTTAACGATCCAAATAAAGCATTGGGTAAAATTTTCCGTCACACGTCAAGTGGACCTGTTGGCTTTTCTTACTCAGATATAGGTGATACATATTTTTATGTATTAGACAAAGACTATACAATAACTGATCAACATACGCCATCAAGAGCTGATGATTGTGTAAAAAACTCAATTAGCAACGATCCATCACAAGATACTGCTCAAGAAGGAAGGATCGGATGTAGTATAAAGCTAGAAGGTAATAGAGATTATCTATTTAGGCCAAAAGATATACAAATAAGTAAGTTAAAGATAACAAAAGATAGCGATATAACATACCTTGATAATGAAGGCATACAAAAAGCAAAGCTTGACTTTGAAGTAACTGCCAGGTTATTTAACGATGATCCTGCAAAACTTTATAATGAAGATTGCTATGCAAAAAATATGAACTTTGACATAAAGTTAGACAGAGTTCCTTTAAATTTTACAGATAACGATGGCAATGCCGGTACATTAGCAAAAGCAAATGAAGAAATTTTATTTTTTGAAATTCCTGGCTCAAATACTAGAAAAGCAATAGATCCAAGTGCCACAAAATCAACATTTTATGTAGAGAAAAACACTTTTGTAAATGGCGTAGGCAAAGGTGAAGTATATTTTAATTTTGAAAGAAAAGTAAATCATGCCAAAAATCCTTTTACTATTTCAAGTAATGATTTTAGCTTTAGCGGCATGTCAGATAGCACCGATACAGTAAAAAAATATGAAAAACCAGCAACAGAAACGACAGCAAAATTTTACTTTGGTAGGGTTTATGCACCATTTTATGAAGGGCTTTATAGCGGTTTTTATGCCAAAATTTATTATGGTGCCTACTGCGATGGATGCAATAAAAATATCTATATGAAAGATAATGGCAAACTGTGGCAAGACTTTCCAGCTGCACCATTTTGGGCTACCAATCCAAAACATAGCGCAGGAGTACTTAACTATCACGACTTTAGCTTTACAAACACTTACAGCGGCACTGTTTTAAGAAATGATGTAAGTAGTATAAGCAATGGCGAGCAAATAATTTTTATAAGAAACCCTTCAGCAGTTACTGATGTGGCTAAAATGAGAGCACCTAGCTGGCTTCTTTATAGTGAATTTGATGAAAAAACTGAAACAAATAATTTCAATCTAAATTTTCTAGTACCAAATGGCGAATGGGCTGGTAAAGTCCTAAAGAGCAATAATATAGAGGATAAGACAAGCGGTGCAGTTGGAGGTTTTATAGGAGTAAAATCTAATAGTGATAGTAACCTAGATATAAGCGACAAGACAAACAGGAGAATAGAGTGGTAAAAAGAGGTGGCTTTTCATTGATAGAGCTTATCTTGTCAGTGCTTGTAGTAGCCATAGTAAGTGCAAGCCTGCCACTAGCAGTAAGAACTACTTCAAATTTAAGCGAGCAGTCCTTAATGCAAGAAGGACTAATGAACGCTAAAACTTATATGTCATTAATATTAAAAGCACCATTTAGTGATCAAGTCTTAATAGCCGGTAAAAACACCATGCCATCATCTATAACCACTCAAGAGGCTATAATTTTTCCTCTTATTATCTGCGATCAAGGGGCAAATCCGGATTTTTATGAAAAAAGCGGTGTAAAAGGAGAAGGACATAGGATACTTGCGTATCCGGTACAAAATTCATCTGCATGTGCTACAAGGCCTAGTGATTCAAAGCTTCCAGAATCAATCAAAAGCGTAAATTTTAAAGTAAAATCTATCAAAAATTTCAATACTCAAAAATCCATCTCACCAACTGCCAGTACCACTAAACGCGACTTTATCATAGATACAGAAACGACTCCAACTATAACAAATAGAGCTGATAAATTTGTAGTTAGCACTCCTTTAAACGATAACGACGTTTTACAGATAAAGCTAGATACGACTATGAAAACTACAAAAGAGAGCAAAAGCGTACTTTATGGATATGCCTTTAACATAGGTGAAAGTAGCACTCTAAGTGTAAAAGAATGGAAATGAAAAAAACAAAAAAAGCTTTTACATTAATTGAGTTAATAATAGTCATCACCGTACTTGGCGTTATCTCACTTATGAGCTTTAACACGCTTATGAATTTATATCAAAACTATTTTCAAAGCAAAGTAATAAACGAACTAGAAACACAAAGCGAAATCGCTCTAGAGCAAATTTCAATGCTACTTAGCCACAGAATCAAACAAAGCGTTATCGCTAGAAAAAAAAATGGAGATTATCTAGCTCTAAATGATAGTGGCGTAAATTTAAGTAGTGACTTTGAAATTTTAGAATTTATCCCAGCTGCTTATGAGTTATTTGATGGCATAAACGAATATAAAGGAGATGATACTAACGGAGATCCTATCATCGAAGAAGGCATATATAGCGGATATGTAGATCTTGCAAATAGCTCTGTTGCAAATGGACTAAAAAGCCCTGGAAGCAAATTTAATGATGCTTTTAGAAACGGCGTAATGGACTTGACCTGCGAAAATGATAGCAATGAAGAAGATGTAAATAGCGGTTCTAGGTGTATAAACGCCGATAATGAAAATGGTGGTTTAGTAGCGATATTTTCTAGCATACTTTATAGAGTTGGTAGTAGTTTTGGCTATCAAGAAAATTTAGACCAAAGGCACTTAGATATCGCAAAAGTTGGCATACAATCAATCGACACGCTTAAGATTTCAAGTGATTTTAAAAATAAAAAAATTTCAGAACAGTATAAGCTAGCTTACACAGCCATTGCCATAGCGCCAGCTGAGCAAAGTGCCGAGGATATACAAAATGGCTCTTTTGACCTTAAAATTTACTACAACTATAGGCCATGGCTAAATGAAGGCTTTAAAAAATTTAGCTCGACATCTACAAAGGATATCAAAGCTGAAAGTGCAACACTAGCTAAACACGTAACAAGATTTGTCTTTACAGAAAAAAATGGTGTCATCGCGCTAAAGCTTTGCCTTAAAGCAGAAAAATCAGAAATAACCATTTGTAAATCAAAGGCAGTGTATTAATGAGAAGAGGATTTACGTTAATAGCAGCGATATTTTTTCTAGTTGTAGCAGCTTCTATTAGCACTCTTGCCCTTTCGATAGCTAGCACATCAGCTAGACAAAGCAGTGAAATTTATCTAAGAGAGCAAGCGCAGCTCGTTGCTCAAGCAGCAGCAGAGTATGCGATGTTTGAAATTTTTAGAACCGATTTCTCAAACAAATGCTTAGATAAAGTAAATGGAGAATTTAACGATATGTTCGACTTTAAAGTAAAAATAACTTACTTTGGCGATATCGGCATATGCACTCCACCGACCATCATGCCTGGCACTGAGGGAGTCGCAAGTACTGGCAACATGATCTTTGATGTTTTTGTAACATCAAAAGATAAAAAAACGCCAAATCCTATAAATTTTCACAAACGAACTCTTCAGAAACTTTAAAATTTTATAAAGATTTTAGTTTAATTTGTTTTTAGTTTTAGCGTGTTATAATCATCTTACTTTCTATAAAGGAGATTACGATGAACATAAGCATTGTAGGAAAACAATTTGAGCTAACAGAGCCAATCAAAAACTATATCCAAGACGCTTTTGATACGCTTGGCAAATACAATCTCGACATCATCTCAGCAAGATGTGTTGTAGCAGCCGATGAAAAACAAGGAAAAAAAGGCTTTAATGCAGAATTTTCTCTAAATATGGCCCATAAAGATACGATAGTCGTTCGCCAAAAAGATAAAGACCTTTACGCTGCGATCGATCTTGCTATCGAAAAAGCATCAAAAGTTTTAAGAAGAGAGCATGATAAGAAATTTACCGTAAAAGGTAAGGCTGACGACAAAGAATTTCGCTCAAGAATAGGTGAAGAAAAGATAGAGGGTGTCGAGGAGATAGTGCCTATGGAGCTTGAAATTTATAAACCACTTGAAGTCGAAGAGGCACTTGAGAAACTAAAATCAAGTGATAAACAATTTTATGTATTTAACGACGTTGACGCAAAAATGCGTGTGATCTACAAAAGAACAGACGGAACTTTCGGTCTTTACTAAAAATAGGGGCATCTTTGCCCCTAAAATTTATGCTAATTCACTATAAAATTTCTTTCTGAAATCTAAAAAATCCTGTTACAAAAACTGATACGCCAGCAAATGGCTTAAAATTTTCAAAAATAGAATAGATATCCTTGCGTGAGATAGACGTAGATACAAGGTGGCTTTCGTGCGAGTCATTTTAGAAGATCTTGGCGAGCTAAATTTAACGACATAAACTAGGTTACAACTGATGAATGGCAAGGCAAAGAATTACATGCCATAAAAAAGTGGGCGGTTTTCTTAAAAATAATTTTAAGCATCTGGACGTGGAATTTTACTTTACAAGCTGGAAAAACGTAGATGAATGTGACAAATAATACAACAGAGCAAATGAGCTAAAAATACTTGATAACACTAGAAATTTTTAAAGATAAAAGAGAGACAAGGCTCTCTTTTTGATTTTTAAAATATCAAATAGCTAAAACAAATGTAATCTATTTCTCTAAATTTTCACTAGTTTTTGGTCTAAAGGCCTTATTTATCTTTCTTATCCAAATGATTAGCGAGATAAACAAGATAAAGTAAAATACATAGCTAGCTACCGGCCAACTAGTATCAGTACCGCTCTCTTTTAGTGAGATGACATTTCTAAACTCTTGAAGCATAGAAATTCTATATCCATAATATTTTACAGTTACGTTTTTATCGCTATTTGCAAAGCCCTGGGCCTTGGCTTGTACATCAGCTGAGTTAAATTTAAAATAAAACGGAAATCCCCATGCAGTATCTTCATTTCTATAAGCCATGACTTTATTTGAATTATTAGAATCTTTAGTATAGATAAAATAAACATCTCTGGTAGGACCATCTGCCGGATTTTTAGCGTCGATGATACCATCTTTGTCCATACGTTTGACATCGCCACCCGTGATTTGCACATTTGCATAGTGTGGAAACGAATAATCAACTACAAGAGCCAAAAAAGCGTGTAAGAGTACAATAAAAATAACGCAAATTCTTTTAAAAAATGTAATCATTTCTTTCCTTTTAAATTTGCGTTATTTTATGAAAAGATAGCTTAATAAAGGGGCAAAATACCCCTTTAATTTTAAGCTTTTTTATTAAGCATAAATTTTAGAAGTTGTGCAAGGAAGCTGATTCCACCGATTATTAAAATCGTATCGCCAATCATTCTTACCCATCTTAAATTTTGTAAGTGTGATTGTTGTAAAAGCTCAGCGCTTCTTGCATACCACATACCATGCTCTAGGCTTGCAAATGCTTGATAAATTCCTATTGGAAGTAGTGAAAGCACGATCATTAGCATAAGACCTATATTTAAGCCCCAAAAACCTACTTTCATAAGTTTTTCATCAAATTCTTGACCTTTGAATAGATAAGTAGCTACTAGCCAAACAAATCCAAGTGCCAAAAATCCATAAACACCAAATAGCGCAGCATGTCCGTGAACTGGAGTCGTATTTAGGCCTTGGATATAAAATAGTGAAATCGGAGGATTGATTAAAAATCCAAATACACCAGCGCCTAGCATATTCCAGAAAGCAACTGCGATAAAGCAGTAAAGTGGCCATTTTAATGTCTTAGCCCAAGTTTGAGCAAACTGAAGTCTGTAGTGTTCATAAGCTTCAGCGCCAAGCAATACAAGAGGAACTACCTCAAGTGCTGAGAAGCTAGCGCCAACTGCCATTATAGGTGTTGTAGTGCCCGCAAAATATAAGTGGTGGAAAGTTCCTGGAATTCCGCCTACTAAGAAAAGTGATGCACTCGCAAGTGTTGAAAACGTAGCAAATCTCTTTGAAACAAGACCAAGACTAACAAACACAAAAGCAAGTGAAGCGGTAGCAAATACCTCAAAAAAGCCTTCAACCCAAAGGTGTACAACCCACCAGCGCCAGTATTCCATCACTGGAAGTGGGCTTCTTTGACCGTAAAATAATCCTGCTCCGTAAAATAATCCAACTGCAACAGCTGAAGCTGCGAAGATAGCAAGTAAATTTTTATCACCTTTGTTCTTAAATCCGCCGATAAATCCGCGAAGTAAAAGTAGCATCCAAATGACAAGGCCAACAAATAAAATAATTTGCCAAACACGTCCAAGCTCGATATATTCGTATCCTTGGTGTCCAAACCAGAAGCTTAAATTTATAGGCATAATATTTGCGATCGCTAAATACTCACCAGCAAAACTGCCAACCACAAGGATTAGTAATGCGTAAAATAATAAATCTACGCCAAGCTTTTGGAATTTTGGATCTTTACCGCCATTTATAATAGGCGCTAGGAAAAGACCGCCTGCTAAAAATCCTGTCGCAATCCAGAAGATACTAGCCTGAATGTGCCATGTTCTAGCAAGTGAATAAGGAATATAGGCTGATAAATTTATACCGTAAAATTCCTGTCCTTCTACTGTATAATGAGCTGTAAAGCCGCCTATTAAAATTTGGAATGCAAAAAGAGCCAAAGTCACAAAAAGATATTTTTTAAGAGCTTTTTGAGATGGAGTTAGGCTTAATTTACTAAGCGGATCTTCGCTAATAGCTTCCAATTTTTCATCATCTTTTTTGCCATAAAAAGAGCTAAACCAAACAAGAAATCCAATACCAGCAATAAGTATTACAACGCTTGCGATTGACCAAAAAATATTTTCGCTTGTTGGTACATTATCGATTAGTGGCTCATGTGGCCAGTTATTTGTATATGTAGCATCGCTATTAGGTCTATTTGCTGCGGTTGCCCAGGCTGACCAGAAGAAAAAGTTATTAAGATCATCTCTATCAGAAGCATTTGGAAGAGTATTTTCTTTCATCGCATAAGCTTCTCTTAAAGATTTAAACTTAGGGTCATTTCCAAAAAGTGATGAATACTCTTGGCTTACTTGTTTCATAGCCTTTAATCTATCGCTGCTAAGTACGATTTTATCGTCTTTTACGCCATTTTCCCGGTATTCTTTTTTAAGTAGAACTTTTAGATTTGCTTTTTGCTCATCATTTAAGTCAGCATATTTTGAGTGGTAAATTTCATCTGCTTTTAACTCTAAAAATATAACTAACTCTTTGTGAAGCCAGTCCGCACTCCAATCAGGTGCTTGATATGCGCCGTGTCCCCAAACAGAGCCAACTTGCATACCTCCTATGCTTTGCCAGGCCTCTTGACCTTTATAGATGCTCTCTTTGTCGATCACGACATTGCCATTCTCATCTGTAAAATTTACAACTGGTGGCGAGCTTCTATAAACTTCAACGCCGTAGTAGCCTAAAATACTAAAGCAAATTACTAGTACTGCAACAAGTGCTAGCCAATACTTTTTGTATTCACGCATTGATTCTCCTTTTTTTAAAAATTTTAAGGCGAAGTTTATCTCATTTTAAAAAAGCAAATAATGACATATGTCAATAAGAGGAGAGAATTTATCCCATTAGTTTTATAAGAATTTACAATATATGCAAATTCTTCATAATGTATATGCAAAATTTACATAGAATTAATATAAATATTATTAACATACATGTTTATACTTCAAAAATAAAGGAAAAAATATGCAAACAAATTTTATGCATAAAGTAGCTAAATTTAGCCTTGTTGCTTCACTATTTATGGCTCTTAGTCTAAGCGCAGCTGAGTCTGCTAGAAGCATCACAGATATGAAAGGTGTCAAAGTAAGCGTGCCTGAGAAGGTTGAGAAGATCGCAGCACTGTGGAATGCAAACAACGAGATCATCCTAGCACTTGGTGGCATGGATAAAGTTGTAGCCACAACTGATCTGATCAAAAACAACAAGTGGTTTGAGCATGTCTATCCAAAACTTAAAAATTTACCAGCTGCACTAAATGGCAAAGACCTTCAGATCGAAGAGCTTGTTAAACTTGCACCTGACGTTATCATAGTATATAACAAAAATTTTCAAGATGAACTTATCAAAAATGGCTTTAGCGCGGTAAATTTGATCTTTAGAGACTATCCAGATATGGAGAAAAGCATCTACGCAACAGCTGAAGTCATAGGCACTGATGACGCTAGAAAAAAAGCTGAAAAACTTGCTAATAAAATCCACGATAACTCTGAGTTTGTAACAGCAAGAACAAAAAACATCCCTGACGCTAAACGTCCAAAAGTACTTCACTTGCTTGGTGGCGCAAATTTGCTAAAAGTTGATGGTACAAATACCATCCAAAACACTTGGATCAAGCTAGGTGGCGGTGTAAATGCTATCCAAACTGAGGGCTCAATGATCGAAGTTAGCGCAGAAGAGATCATCAATGCAAACCCTGATATCATCATCGTTGGCGGTAATGACACAGACGCACAGATCAAAAAGATAAAAGAGCACCCTGCATTCTCTGGCTCAAATGCTGTTAAAAACGGCAAAATTTACGGCAACCCAAAAGGTGTATTTAGCTGGGATAGATATGGCGCTGAAAACGTGCTTCAAATTTTATGGGCAGCAAAGACTATCCAACCAGATCTATTTAAAGATGTCGATATAAAAGCAAAAACAAAAGAGTTTTATAAAGAGTTCTTAAATCACGATCTTAGCGATACAGAGTACGGCTATATCTTAAAAGGTCTAAATCCAGACGGTAGCAGCAAGTAAGATATGAAAAACGCAAATTTTTCAATAGTTGTTATCTTTTTAGCTCTACTAACGCTTCTTTGCGCCTTTGTCGCACTTGGCGTTGGTAGATTTTACATACCATTTAACGACGTCTTTAGCGTGCTAGCTCACGGCTTTGGTTTTGGAGATGGTGCAGCTAGCAACATCACAAATGTGATAGAAAATTTACGCATCCCGCGTATCATCGCAGCCATCCTTGTTGGAGCCGCTCTTAGCGTGAGTGGTGCGGCCTATCAAGGCGTCTTTAAAAACCAGCTAGTTAGCCCTGATCTTCTTGGCGTCTCAGCGGGCGCTTGCGTGGGAGCAGCCACTGCTATCATCTTTGATCTATCGCTATTTTGGGTGCAGGCTTTTGCCTTTGGCTTTGGCCTAGCAGCCGTTGCTATCACGCTAGCCATACCAAAGATGATGGGTCGCACGAGCACGCTTATGCTAGTTCTTTCTGGTATCATCGTAAGCGGCCTCATGGGCTCAGTGATCGGCTTTTTAAAGTATGTCGCCGACCCTGAGACGAAGTTACCTGACATTGTTTATTGGCAACTTGGTAGCCTTGCAAAGCTTGATAGTGACAACTTAAAATACATAGCTCCAGTGATGATCATCTGCGCCATTTTACTTATCGCCATGAGCTGGCGTATAAATTTACTCTCTCTTGGCGACGAGAGTGCGGCAAGGCTGGGCGTAAATGTCTCATTTGAGCGCGCTGTCATCATCATCTGCGCTACGCTTCTTACAGCATGCAGCGTCTGCATAAGCGGCATAGTCGCTTGGGTGGGACTTCTCATGCCTCACTTAGCGCGCATGCTAGTTGGCGCAAATAACATAAAAAGCATGCCTGCAAGTATATTTATGGGAGCTATGTTTTTGCTTTTTGTTGATACCTTGGCACGCAGTATAAGTGTGAGCGAAGTGCCTCTTGGTGTGCTTACTGGCTTTATCGGCACGGTATTTTTCGTCTGGGTATTATGGCGAAATAAAAAGGTTGCGTGATGCTTGAAGTTAGAAATTTAAACTTTAGCTACCCAAATGGAGCTGGTAAACTAGAAAATGTAAATTTAAAGATAGGTGCAGGTGAAATTTTAACCATACTTGGGCGAAACGGAGCTGGTAAATCAACCACCCTTGGACTAATAAGCGGCTCACTAAAGCCAGTATCTGGAGAAATTTTTCTCGATGGTAAAAACGTAGAGAGTCTAAGCAATAAAGATCGAGCCAAGATCATGGCATATGTGGCTCAAAGCGAGATCACAGAATACGACTACACTGGGCTTGAGTTTATCACGATGGGTCGTGCAGCACACCTTGGTATCTTTGCAAGGCCTAGCAAAGAAGATGAAGAGATAGCTAGGATTTATACTAAAAAGCTTGAGATCAAGTATCTTGAAGAGAAATTTATCACTCAAATGAGTGGCGGCCAAAAGCAAATGTGCATGATCGCACGTGCGATGGCTGCACAGCCAAAGATGATTATATTTGACGAGCCAACGAGCGCGCTTGATTTTGGCAACCAGTATAAATTCCTACGCACTGTTAAATGGCTAAAAGAGCTTGGCTACTCGGTGGTGCTAACTACTCACAACCCTGACTTTGCCGTGCTTCTTGGCGGATATGTCGCACTTGTAAAAGGTGATGGAAATGTTGAGTTTGGCTCAGTCAGCGAGATTATTAAAAGTGAAAATTTAAGTAAACTTTATGGACTCGATCTAAACGTGAGCTACATCGACAAAGTGCAAAGAGAGTGTTGCTTAACATATCCTCTTTAAATTTATCTGCTTTCAAAAGGATAAATTCTTTTGAAAGCACTTTTTGTACTTTTTTGTTATTTCACACATATTGCCTTTGGAGTAAAAATGAAAAAGTTAATTTTGATTTTATTTTTTGCATTGATAGCAAATGCGGCTGATAAATTTGATTGCTCTAAACGCTACTGCAAAGAGATGAAGAGTTGTGAAGAAGCATATCACTATCTAAGAAACTGTGGACGCAGTGGCCTTGACCGTGATCGTGACGGCATACCATGTGAGAATATATGCAAAGAACGTAGAGTAGAAAAATAATTTTATTAAAATTTACTCCGCTAAAATTTAAAGCTAACAAAATCAAATCAAAAATTTAGGTTAAATTGAAAGCAACTAGGCGTTATTTTTAGCAAGCGCCGCCACTCTAGCCTTTGCAGCCTGTGTGATATCATCCTCGTAGTCGTAGAAGTTAAATGTCGCTCCATGCTGAAAAAAGCCGTTTAGTATGTCGCCACTTTGACGGTTTTTCAGATCAAGCTCAGCCACCTTAAAGCCGTCATTTGTCGCGCAAAATTCTTTTAGTCTAGCTGGTGCCTCTTTTAGCTTGGTAAATAAAAAGCAGTATCCATCGCCGCCGTTTCGCCCCACTCTACCACGCAGCTGATGAAGCGTGGCAAGCCCCAGCCGCTCAGCGCCCACGATCACTATCGTATTTAGCCTTGGCAGCGAGATCCCCACCTCAACAACAGTGGTTGAGAGCAAAATTTCGCCCTCTTCTCTAAAGCGCCTTAAAATTTCCTCTTTCTCTTTGTCCTTGCCGTGCGTGACGAAGACATTTTTGAAATTCTTTAGCCAAAAGCCCTGCGCCTCGCTTAGACTTTGGTAGTTTGAGCTCTCGCTGCTCTCGACTAGCGGATAGATGATAGCCACTTGAAAGCCGCCCGCAAGCTGCTTTTTGATGTGAGTTAGCAAAAAGCCAAACTCGCTAGCGCCTAAAATTTGGCTAGTTATATTTTTCTTAAATGGCATCTGCTTTAAAAAGCTAAAATTTACGATCTCAGACTGGATTAAACTTAGCGTCCTTGGTATTGGCGTAGCTGAAAACTGCACGAAATTTGCTCGCTCGTCCTCGCTTGAAGCCAGCTCCTCTATCTTTTTGCGCTGGTTTGAGCCAAAGCGGTGCTGCTCATCGACCATGACAAGCGGCGAGTTTGGCAGCTCGTGAAAGAGTAGCGCATGCGTGCCAACGATCAAATTTACCCCGCTAAAGTCTATCTTTTTCTCCCCGCTTCGCACCAGCATCACATTCATAAAAGCAGGCAAAAGCCTCTTTGCTTCATTATAAATTTGCTCACTTAAGATGCTCGTTGGCGCCATCAAAATGGCACTTTGCGGATAGACGCTAAGAGCAGCTGCTAAGATCACTAGCGTCTTGCCGCTTCCCACATCGCCCATTATGACGCGCCTTTTTGCCTGCACAGCGCTAAGGTCGTCTCTGATATCATTTATGGCATTTATCTGATCATTTGTCGGCGTAAATGGCAAGCCCTTAAGCCAAGAGCTTATATCAAAAAGCTTGATCTTGGGGCTTTTAAAGTAGGTTTTTTTGGCACTTAGCTTTTTTATGTAGTTAAAAATTTCTATAAATTTTAAGATATCCACGCCCTCGCCACCATTTTTTAGGCGATATAAAATTTGCACGCTTTGCTCATCTAGTCTTTGCAGATCAGCTAGAAATTTAGCCTCTTTTTCGTTTAAACCCTCAGCCAGTAAATTTTGTAAATTTATATATTTTAAAACAAGTTTTTTGACTTCATCATCTTTTAGCTCGGTCTTAAATTTAGGCACGATCTGGCCTATTTTTGTGGTGATTTTTGGATTTACGATCTGCCATGAGCCAAAGGCATAGGAGCAAATCCCATATATCGCCATCTCTTTGCCCGTCTTAAAGGCGCCGTAGTGCCAAGACTTTGCGTTAAAAATGACGATCTTTACGCTACTTTGCCACTGCTCGCAAAAGGCAAGTGCTGTTAGCATGCCAGGGCGCGAGGCTAGCGAAGTGATCTTTACGTTTATGCAGACCTGCCCCTCTCTTGGGCTCTTAGCGATAGTCGTATCCTCAAAGTCCTTTGGCAGCACTAGAGCAAGGTCAAGCAGGCTAAGCACGCCTATTTTTAGAAGTTTTGCTCTGTCGCTTGCTTCAAATTTCATTTTTTAGGACGCAAAAACTTAGCTGATTGATCTCTGCGTGGGCTTTTATAAAGCTATTTAGCTCGCTTAGCGAAAGGGCTGAAATTTTATCAAGGTCCTTTAAAAATGCCCCAAGCTCGCCATGCTCATAAAACTCACTTTGCGCGATATCAAGGCGTTTAAATAGCGTCTCTAGCCTAAGCGGTAACGAGCCAAGTAAGAATTTCTTTGCCTGCTCAAGCTCGGCCTCGCTAACTCCTTTTTTACTAAATTTTAAAATTTCCTCTTTTATAACGGCGATAGCCTCATCTTTTTTCTCATTTTTTGTCTGCATGTAGCCATAAATCTGGCTGTAAGAGAGATTTAGCAAATTTCTAGCGTAGGCGCTATAAGCAAGCCCTCTTTTCACGCGTATCTCCTCCATGAGCCTCGAGCCAAAGCCACCCTCGCCTAGGATAAATGTCGCCACTGCGGCCTTGTATTTCTCTTCAGGCTTTACATCAAATGGCGCACCAAAGTAGATGTATGCTTGCTCACTTTGCCTAATGATCTCGCTGCTTTCACACTTGTCACTTGGACTAAAGCGCTCTAGATTTCGCACCTTACCAGGTTTTAGGATTTCTAAAACGCTTGCAAGCTCTTTTGTCTGCTTCTCATCGATGTCGCCACCTAGCACGCAAAGCAGATTTGAAAGGTCTAAATGCTCGTTTAAAAACTTTCTCACATCTTCAAGTGTGATCGCTTTTATGCTCTTTTTAGTGCCGATACTTGGCTGAGCAAGAACGCTTTTTGGGTACAAAAGCTCAAAAAGACCTTGCCTTGCCACGTAGTCAAAGTCGTTTTCATTTGCTGCGATCTCGCCAAGTGTGACTGTTTTGCACCTATTTAGAATTTCATCAGTTAAATTTGGAGCGCTTATAAGCTCTTTTAGCTTGCCGCACGCAAAGACAAAGTGCTCTTTTAGGCAGTTTAGATCGATGCAAAATATCTCAAAGCCGCAGCTTGCATTTAGGCTAATCGCCCTTACTTCAAGCTCTTTAGCGAATTTAGCCGAGCCCAGCTTCATATCACCCTCGTTTAGCAAATTTGCACTTAGTCTTGCAAGGCCTGCTAGTTTGCCATTTTGTGAGCTACCAGCTGCTTTGAAAACTAGTTTTAGGCTCACTACTGGCATCGCTTTTGAGCTTTCAAAAACGACTGGGATTTTTACATTTTTTACATTGATATCTAAAATTTTCATCTAAAATTTCTCCAAAATATCATAGTTTGTGTTGCGCTTAGCTGGAATTTCTCCGACATCTTTTATAAGCTCAATCATCTGATCTTGATTCATCCTAAAGCTTGCTCCTGCCGCCTTTACGACGTTTTCTTCCATCATTGTGCTACCAAGGTCGTTTGCACCAAAAAGAAGCGCTAGCTGGCCTACGTAGCTACCCTGCGTGACCCAGCTGCTTTGGATATTTTTAAAGTTATCCAAAAAGAGCCTTGAGACTGCAAGAAGCCTTAGATAGACGTTTGAGCTTTGCTTTTTGATCTCTGGAAATTCTTGCATGAGCTTTGTATTTAGCCCTTGAAAGCTCCAAAGTATAAATGCCCTAAATCCAGCCGTTTCATCTTGTAAATTTCTGATATGCTCCCAGTGCTCGACGATCTCGCGAGTGCTCTCAACCGTGCCAAACATCATCGTAGCAGTCGTTTTCATGCCAAGCTCGTGCGCCTCTTTGTGTATGCGAAGCCAGTCTGCGGTGTCGCACTTTTTTGGGGCGATGATGTCACGCACCCTGTCACTTAAAATCTCCGCTCCAGCCCCTGGCATCGAGTATAAGCCCTTTTCATTTAGGCGTCTTAAGACCTCTTTTGTAGAAATTTTTGAAACTCTTGCGATGTAGTCGATCTCAACGGCTGAGAAGCCATGTATCGTGATGCTTGGATAGTGCTTGCTGATGTAGCCGACAAGCTCCTCGTACCACTCGATCTTTAGCTTTGGATGAACGCCACCTTGAAATAAAATTTGCGTGCCGCCAATGGCGATTAGCTCCTCGATCTTCTTGCCGATCTCCTCAAAACTTAGAACGTATGCGTCTTCCTCTTTTGCGTGGCGGTAAAATGCGCAAAATTTACAATCCACCCAGCAGACGTTTGTATAGTTGATGTTGCGATCTACGATAAAGGTCGTTATGCCCTCTGGATGAAGCTCTTTTTTCCTAGCTAGCGCCATCTTGCCAAGCTCGTGAAGCGGTGCATTTTCTATGAGATCGATGGCTTCATTTACACTAAGTCTTTTCAAATTTAACCTTTTATTTTGCTTATTTTTGGGCGAAAGTTTAGCCAAAAATGCTTTTAAATATGATAAATCAGGCGTTATGAAAAATTAATTTTTAAAGGCTAAAATGTGAGAAATTCTTTAAAGGAGCAAGTTATGAAAAAGGTGATATTTGCCGTTATCTGCGGGCTATTTTTAGTTGGTTGTGCCAAAAATGAGCCAAAGCCAGCTGGGCCTCAAGGTGCAAGCTGTGGATGTGCTCATCATCAAAAAATGATGCAAGAAAATATGCCAAGCTGCCCACATCATGGCATGCAAGGTGCGATGCATGAGCAAATGCCAGCAGGCTGCCCAGCTCACGCAAAATAGTAAAAGTGCCAAATGGCACTTTTATTTTAATATCACCTTGTCACCTTTGGTGCCAAGAACCGTCACTTTTTCTCCGTTAGCTAAATTTCCATCATATTTCCAAAGAGTGCCTTTGAAATAGACCATATTTTCTCTGATCTCGCCAACGCCGGCTTCGTCTAAAAATTCCTCGTTAAAGCTCTCTTTTCTGGACATAAATTTACTCTTTAACGGCGCTTTTAAAAGCACAAGGAGCACGATCGCAATCGCTGCTGTAATTAAAATTTGATAGCTCCAAGCAAAACTAAAACCAAAATTTATAGCTCCAACTACGATAAAAGCTATACCAAAAAACAGCAAATAAAATGAGAAAAAGATAAACTCGGTGATGCATAAAACCACACCGATTGCTATCATTATAAAAGGGCTGATCACGCCTTATCCTTAGCTAGGAAATTTTTCAAAACACTAAGGGAGCCAATAAGCTCAGTCGCCTCGTAAGGGACTAAAATTTTATCTTTTGAGCTATTTTTAGCTAGCTCGCTAAATGCCCCGACTCTATCGCGAGCGAGCAAAAATTCTGCTGCATTTGCGTTTTTACTCATGCTGTCATTTATCATATCCATGGCCTCTTTTTGAGCCGTTGCGATAGCGATTTGTTCGTATTTTTTCGCATCAGCCATACGCTCTATAGCCTCTGCTTGAAGCACTTTTTCTTGTTTTAGCGCCTCTGCGTTGCGAATTAACGCCTCTTTTTCAGCCAAGGCTTTTAGCTCGATCGCACGTTTTTCACGCTCAGCTTTCATCTGCATATTCATCGCCTCTTCGATGCCAAGTGGGACAGAAATTTCAGAAATTTCTACACGCATAATCTTTACGCCCCAGTTACCAGCAGCGTCGCCAAGAGCCACTTGAAGTGCGGCATTTAGGCGGTCACGTGAGCTTAGTGTATCGTCAAGATTCATCGCGCCTATCTCACCACGAAGCGTTGTCATGGCTAAATTTGCAATGGCACGTTTGTAGTTATCGACATTATAAACTGCCATTTTTGCATCAAAAACCTTTAAAAAGACGATACCATCGACGCTTATGTTTACGTTATCTTTTGTGATGACTTGCTGTTTTGTGATATCTACGAGCTGCTCTTTTACGGTAATTATCGCTCTTATTTGATCGACAAATGGGATGATTATGTGAAATCCGCCGTCAAGCACTTTATGAAATTTACCAAGTCGCTCGATGAGTAGATTATCAGCTTGTGAGACGATCTTGATACCAGCCTTTAAAAACAAGAACGCAAAGATAACCAGAACTACGACTAAAACGCCAAATGCTTCGATTTGCATTTTTACTCCTTTAATTTATAATTTGTTATTTTCTTAAGTATTATAATACATTTTAAATTTTATTTTCAAAAAGGATTAGCATGAAAAATTTTATATTTGCACTAAGTGCGGCTCTACTTTTGGCAGGTTGTGCCTCATCTAGCCAAAACGCAAACATCCCACAAGGCAAATGTGAAGTAAAAGGTAGCTGCATGGCTCCAGTAAGCAGCATCGAGGGCACTTACAAGGCATTTTTACCTTGCGCTAGCTGCATGGGCATAGACTCAACCCTTACACTAAAAAAAGACGGCACATTTGAAAGTGTGATGAACTACAAGTCAAAAGACAACTACAAAGCCGTTAGCAAAGGCAAATACTCAATAGAAAATGGTGTGATAACAACGATTGATGAGTATAAAGAAAAAAGCTTTTATAAAATAGAAGGCGAGAACCTAAAAATGCTAGATATGGATCAAAAAGAGGTCACTGGCGAGCTAAAAGATAAATACATCTTTAAACGCGTAAAATAAATTTTAAAGGCAAAATGATATAATTTTGCAATTTTTAAGGAGTTGCAAATGAAATATCTTTTTGCCATACTTATCTCATTTTTCATCCTTGGCTGCGCAAAAAATGAAAATTTAGAGCCAAAACAAAACACACAAAATACAGTAAAAGAAGACAAACCGCTAGTTCAGGCAGATACACCAAAGAAGCCAGAAAAGCTAATACTTCCAAACTCAATTTATAGTAGTTTTCACACTATTTTGCCTTGCCCAAATTGCGAAGGCATAAAAACTATCATTACGCTAAATAAAGACAAAACCTACACAAAAACAATGCTTACTATGGATAAAGAAGTAAGCTTGGTTGAAAAAAATGGTACGTTTGATGTTGATGATAGTGCTATCATTTTAAAAGATGAAAATGGCAATCTTAGCTACTTTGCGCCAAATAAAAACTCACTTCTTCAGCTTGATGACAAGAAAAATAAGCGAGTTGGCGTGCTAGCTCAAATTTATAATTTTGAACCGGTAAATAAAGCTTACAAAGATAGTTTTTTTGCTAAATTTTATAAATTTAAAAACAAAGATAACTTTTTAGATATCGTAATCGTGCCAAGTAAAAATGGTGCGAAAATAAGTTTTTATTCATCGTTAAAAAATGGCTCGCCACTTTGCGAGTTTAGCTCTGAGCTACTTTACGACAAGGGAATTTTTTACCTTTTAGATAAAAAAGGCATTGCTCTAAGCATACACAGAATAAATAATGCAATTTTTCTAGTGGCAAATGACAAAATTTGTAAAAATGCTCACATAAGCGGACGATATAAAAAAGATAAAGATCAAAAAAATCTCTTTGGCAAAGGCTTTTTTGCAGAGCTGACAAACGAATCAGCAAATAGAGATGTGATAAAAATTTATGGCTCAAAAAATATAAAACGAGATAACACAAAAAAAGAAAACAGCTACATCGTAACAAACAAAAATGAAAGAATTTTTGAATACACCTTGCTAAATGGCATTATCACAAGCATTGAAATTTATTCAAACGAGTTTAAAACTCCAGAAAATATCAGCCTTAAATCAAATTTCAAAGATATAAAAAATTCTCTTGTCATTTCTAAATTTCGTAGTGATAAAAGCAACATCTATCTAAAAATAGATAGCCACGATATACTAATCACACTAAAAAATACACTTGCCAAAGAGATAACAAGCCTAAACGATATACCAGATGAAACAAAGATAGAGCAAATAACGCTAATGTGGAATCAATAAGTTGAAAGAATATCTTAAACTTTTAAAAGAAGAGAGAAATTTTCGCCTCTTAAGCATCATTCAGCTTATATGCTATTTTGGCGTATGGTTTTCGCACACAGGTATTTTTACACTTCTTATCAAGCTTGACGCTCCTGTTTGGGCGATCACGCTAAGTGCAGCGATGGCATTTATCCCAGGTGTTGTCATAGCTCCATTTAGTGGAATTTTAGTTGATAAATTTAGCCCAAAGCCAATGCTTGTCATCATGATGGCAGTTGAGACGATAAGCGTTTTCATGCTTCTTTTTATAGACTCACTTGATTTTTTATGGCTACTTTTACTTATCATTTTTGTTAGAAATGGCACTGGTGGAATGTATTTTCAAGTAGAGATGAGCGTGCTGCCAAAAATTTTAAGCAAAGAAAATCTCAAACTCGCAAACGAGATCCACTCCATTATCTGGGCGGTCTCATACACTGCTGGTATGGGGCTAGCTGGAGTTTATATACATTTTTTTGGGATAAAAAGCGCATTTTTGCTTGATGGCATACTATACATTTTTAGCTTTGGATTTTTATATTTTTTAAATTTGCAAGGTCTAAAGCCAGAATTTATAGAAAAACCACTAAAAATGCTAAAAAATGGGCTTAAATATCTAAAAGAAAATAGACTTATCGTGCATCTTATATTTTTGCACGCCTTTGTTGGCATTACTGCTTATGACGCATTGATCGCACTTTTGGCTGATTACAAATATGCAAATTTACTCTCGACATCATTAATTATAGGACTATTAAATACCTCAAGATCCATTTCACTTATGTTTGCTCCAGCTATACTTAGTAAATTTATAAATAAAAATACGCTTATTTTCGTATATATCGGTCAAGGCCTTGGTATCATTATTTGGGCTTTATCGCTTTGGAATTTTTATCTATCGCTTATTGGCATTATCTTCGCTGGATTTTGCACATCAAGTCTTTGGAGCTACACCTATACAATGCTTCAGCAAAACTGCAAAAAAGAATTTTATGGCCGAGTGATTGCATATAACGATATGGTTTTTCTTGGCTTTAGCGCTCTCATTTCATTTGTCATTGGACTGCTTTATGATATTGGACTTAGCGTTGAGATGATTGCAAGTTTTATGGGAAGCCTCTTTTTTATAGGGGCTTTTTACTATCACATAGTATTAAAAAGCTACAAAATAAGGTAATTGATTTTAAATTAAGTCGCCTAAGTTAAAAGGCGACTTGGCAAATTTTTATTTTTTTAAATAGTAAGTAGTTCCATTTGAAAAGCGCTTTTCATAAGCTGGAGTGTAAGGCACAAGATCAGCGTGCCCAGCGTAAAGCCTACCATCTGGCTTAAGTAATTTATGAAGTCTCTCAACGCATTTTAATCTAAAATCATCATCAAAATAGATCATCATATTTCTTGAAAGCACGATATCAAATTTTCCTAGGTTAAAAATAGCATCATCAAAAACATTTAAAATTTTAAACTCACACCTTGGTAAAATTTCTTTTTTTATCTTAAATTTATCATCGACTTTTGTAAAAAATCTCTCTTTTTGAAAATCGCTTAACCTATGCAAGCTCCTCTCACTAAAAATGCCATTTTGACAGCTTGCTATGGCTTCTGAGTTTATGTCTATACCTACGATTGAAATTTCATGCTGTTTAAATCCCATCTCATAAGCAAGCATCGCAAGCGAATACGACTCGTCTCCAGTAGAGCAAGGAGCACACAAAATTCTAGCTCCTCCAAGCTCCTTTGCGTAATAGATCACATCTTTAAGTTGAGGCAACTCTCTATAAAAATAAGTCTCATTTACAGTTACTAGATTTAAAATGTCTTGTCGCAAGCTTGAGTTATATCTTATCATCGAAACAAGATCTTTAAAGCTTTTTATCTGACGATCTCTAATAAAAATGGTAATTCGTTGCAACGTAATATCTCTTTTTGGCTCTAGATCAACTCCGCAAAGGGTTTTGATAACGTTCATAAATTCATTAAAACTATCCATATCTTGTGAAGTGTTTGTTTGCATTGTTTTTGTATCTTTTGCGTCATTAGTTAATAGCATTTAAAAAATCCTCCAGCTCTTTTTTTATCATAGTTAGATTTAATGATTTTAAGCTTTGATTTAGCTCTTTTGCACGTTTTGGCATACCATAAACTATCGCGCTCTCTTCATTTTCAGCTATACATTTTGCTCCAGCCTTATAAAGCTTATCAAGCCCAGATGCACCATCATCTCCGATGCCAGTTAGCAAGATAGCTAGGACATTTGCGCTTTTGCAAATTCCTACTCCAGATTTAAACAGCACATCAACATTTGGCGTATATATAGTCTTTTCTTCTGTATTTGGCTTTGCACTGATTGGTAAATTTGGCGACACCACTACATTTTGTTCACAGACATATACGGTATTTTCTTTTAAAATTTTCCTCTCATTTAAAATTTCAACATCCAAGCCACACTCTTTTCCGATTTGCATGGCAAAAGAGTTTATAAACATTTTATTCATGTGCTGGGCTATCACGATGATAGCTCCATTTAGTTTTACGTTTTTTAATAACTTTTTTAAATGCCCAGGCCCGCCAGTAGATGCCCCTATTAATATTAATTTTTGTGCCACAAATAGCCTTTAAAATTTTAATTTAATATTTAGCTTACGCTACTTTTTTGTATATCGTCAATATCCCTGCCACTCTTTATATGCCTTGCTAATTTTTAAGCAAATTTATAGATTATTTCTTTGTGATCTTATATAAAAAACTAAAAATTTCAGCAACAGCTTTATATAAATTTGGCGGAATTTCTTGATCAACTTCAACCTTGCTTAAAATTTCAATAAGATCAGGATCCTCTTTGATCGGTATATCATGCTCTTTTGCAAGATCAATTATTCTATTTGCTATCTCTCCAGCGCCACTAGCCAGCACTCTTGGAGCATTATCTTTAGATCTGTTGTAGCCAAGAGCTACTGCTTTTTTCTTATTTACTTGCATTAAATTTTCTTATCAAAGCCCACATCAAGGCCACCAAATTTTTTAAATCTATCATTTAGCTTCACTTTTGACAAAGTTTTGATATTAAAGTTTGAAACTATGAGTCCAAGCTTTGATATTGCCTGTTTTAATTCGCTAGAGTTTGAAAGGATTAGCTCCTTAAACTCATTTGTTTGCGTAGCTACCGAAAGATCAATATATCTTTTATCAATAAGTCCAACCATCACATTTATCTGTCCAAATTTCTTAAAATTTAGATCGATCTGAGCGTAAAATTTATCCTTTTTGCCTTGCTTAAATGCTATATTTCCACCCTCAACGCCGTCCCAAATATAAGGCATATAAGTTTGGATCCCGCCTTGAAGGCTTGATATCATTTGATGCATCTCGATCTGCGAAATCATCTTATTTGCAGCATTTACGCTTTGCGGGTTTTGACTCTTTTCACTGATATTTAAAAGCGTACTTTTTATATCTTGGCTTAGCACCTTTGAAATTTCGCTGCTATTTTTAGTCGCAATGTTATTTATATCGTTTGTAGCGAGATTTAACTGCTTTAAAAGCGCCTTGCTCTCACTTAGCTCATTTTTAGCCAAACTTGCCTTAGCATCAGCAAGACTTAGGCTATGAGCAAGACGCCTCGCCGCACTTTGGAGCTTATCTTGCAAGCTGCCATCCTTTGAGACATCGCTCATCTCATTAAACGCTTTTACAAGCCCTGCTTCATCGCCTATGTTATTTAGCGTTTTTAGATCGTTTTTTATGCTATCAAGGATAGTTTTTAGCTCTTTGTGATTTTGGCTAAAACCAAAATTTTGATTTAGCTTTTCATTTGCTAGGATTGCAACTTTCTCACTTAAATTTGAGATAAAATTTTGCATTTTGCCTATTTGATTTTTTACTAGCTCGCCATTTTGATCTTTTGAAAAATTTTTATCTAAAAATTTAACCACATTATCAAGCTTATCAACATCTTTTAAAAGGGTTTTTATGTTTGAGTTATCAAGGATGTTTTTTGCATCATTGCTCGCTTTTTCAAGTATAGAAGCAAGCTTTGAAAAAGAGTTTTGATTGTCTAATTTTTCATCATTTAGGGTTAAAATTTGATTTAGCAAATTCCCGCTTGAGAGATTTTTTATATCGCTTAGTAGCTTCTGAACCGAGTTTGGAAGCTTCTCTGGGCTAAGTGCGTCTTTTAAATTTGCTTCAAGCATTACGCCTGAGTTTTTGATCTGATCATTTAGTGAGCCAGCTTTTAGATCGGCTATTGGTTTTAGAAATTCTTTTAGTTTTAAAGCAAGATTTTTTATCTCACTATTTTCATTTTGCGTTGCTTCTGCTTCTAAGCTTTTTGCAAGGTCTGATAGCTCGCTGGCTAAATTTGGAGCTATTTTCGTGTCTTTTGCCTGAGATAAAATTTGTTCAGCCTTACTAAGACTTGAAGCACTTTTTAGATCATCAAGCACTCTTGCAACGAGTTTTCCAACATTATCAAGTGTCTCTGAAATACTCTGCTCATTAGGCGTTTGTACGCTTGGCTGATTTTTAAAAAGCGAGCCTTCATTTTTACGAACTGGCACATTTTGAGTAGTATTTTGTCCGGTCTGAACCGAAGTGTTTGATATATTCAAAGAATTTCCTACGTCCATTTTTTACTTTTTATTTTTTCTATCGGCAAAATTTCCATTTTGCTCAATAGTAGCTATGCCAGCCGTTCTCGCAACGAGTCTGTCGTTGTACTCTTTTCTCATGTGCTGTGGTATTGTCTTTTGCGTTAGTGCAAATAAAATAAGTCCAGCAAAAAGCACCAAATAAACATAGATAAAGCCAAATGCTCCAAAAATTTTCATCGCATAGCTCATAAGAAGCGGTGAGAAAAGCGAAGCCAAAGAGTAGCTAAATAGCAAAGCACGTGCGACTTGCACACTCTTTGTTTTATCTGTGATCTCGTCATTTGCCCTAGCCAGAGAAAGTCCATAGGTGCAAAAAATTCCAGCCCCAAAAAAGAATGAAAGCAGATATTCAATCGTTAAATTTTTGCCATTTAGTAAAAACAAAACCGCACTTATTAAAGCCACACTGCTACAAAGCAAAATAGCTGGCCTTCTGCCATATCTATCAGAGAAACTACCGATAAAAACTTGAGCTAAAAAGCCTCCGATCATCGCAACCGTCATAAAAAATGACGCCTCTTTTGTGCCGTATCCTTGAAGCAAGACAAAAAGGCTTGCCATCGAAAAAAAGCCGTTTATTGCTAAGCCTGCAATGAGCGCACCAACAAGAGCGAGCGGGACGATACCAAAAATTTTTGGGATATTTATGGGCTGACGCTCTGGGATTTGAGGCTGATTTATACGGATCAAATTTAATGGAATGCTTGAGAGCATGATAAAAGCTGCGCTTATGATGAAAATTTCAAAGGTTTTAAGATCAAGCGCTAAGATCAAAATGCCAAGTCCAAAACTTGTGTAAAAAACGCCTTCATAAAAGGCTATCACGCGAGATCTTATTTTGTTTGGAATTTTTGCATTTAGCCAGCTTTCTATAACCATCAAAAGCGCGTAGTAGCAATATCCCAAAAATGCACGCAAGATCGCCCAGAATACTAAATTTTGATTTACCGCATGAAGCATAGCTGAGACTGCAAAAATGGCTGAAAAGATGGCAAAGGCTCTAATGTGACCAGTAGTTGAGATGACTCTGTGAGCTGTAATGGTGCTAATTAACGCACCCACAAAAAAGCCTGTATTGATTAATCCAATCTCTAGCTCGCCCACTCCATTTTGCTTAAGAAGTGCGCTGCAAGATGCGATGACTAGGCCATTTCCGATAAAAAGCAAACTCATGCCCAAAAATAGCGGTCCCATCGAGCGGATGATCCTAAAGCTACTTGCCATCAGTGTCCTTTGTGGTATTAAATTTATTCTCCATAAGTCCAAAAACAAATGCACCAATAGGCATCGGAGCAAGCCCCACTAAAAAACCAGATACATTTAGCAAATTTTCATTTTTTAAAAAGATAAATCCAAAAAAAAGTATCGCATAAGCCACCAAGCGGTAAGGCATAAAGGCTGCCACAAAACTCTTATCTTTAAATGAAAATCTCTGCTTTTTTAGCCTTGCTTTCTCATCCTTTAGGTTAAATTCTTTCACCTCTTCTTGAGGAGAAATTTCATCCTCCTCATCCTCGTCCTCTTCTATTGTGGCTAAAATTTCATCTCTAGCATTTTCTAGCCTTGAATTTATACGGTTTTTGTAGGCAAAAAAACTAGCCGTTAGGATGATAAGCGAGGCAAAAAATGAAATTTGCGAGCTTATAAAAAATTGATTTGATATAAATTTGCCAACCGCGCTAAGAGCTAGCCAAAGCGCAAAATAGCAAATCAAAAGTCTACTAATCGTCCTCATCATCGTCTTTTGTATAGCCTTTGTATCTGCTTTCATCTTTTAGCTCATCTAGGCTTTTTATCTGCGCTTTGTAAGCTTTATAGACATTTAAAATAGCAGCTGCGATGCCAATAGCAAAGCCTATCCAAAGGGCTGGCGTGAAATTTGTAGCCTTTTTTACAAAATACCCAAGCCCAGTGCCAAGCAAGATCGCAACTACGATTGAAACGCCAAGACTTAGCTGCTCAGCACCTACTACGATATCTTTTATCTTAAATTTTGCCATTAGGCTTTTATCTCCAAAAATGCCTCTTTAGCTGCACTTACCGCTAGATCAATATCAGCTTCACTCATCGCATCGCAGACAAATCCAGTTTCAAACTGGCTAGGTGCAAGATAAATTCCACGCTTAAGCATCGCTTGGTGAAATTTAGCAAAGAGTTTTGTGTCACTCTTTAGCGCATCGTCGTAGTTTTTTACCACGTGATCTGTAAAAAAGTAGCCAAACATCGAGCCACGAACATCAGTTTGGATAGTAATACCAGCACTCTTTGCAGCCTCTTTAAAGCCAGCCATTAGTTTTAGGGCAAGCTTTTCAAGCCTAGCGTATAAATTTGGATCACTATTTATCTTTGAAATCGCCGCTATGCCAGCACTCATCGCTACTGGGTTGCCACTTAAAGTGCCTGCTTGATAGACAGCGCCATCAGGACTTAAGCAGTCCATTATCTCGGCCTTGCCACCAAATGCAGCGACGTTCATGCCTCCGCCTATAACCTTGCCAAATGTGATGAGATCAGCGTCCACCTCGTGAAATGGATATGAGCCAAAGCGAGAAGCTCTAAAACCGCTCATAACCTCATCAAGGATAAGCACAGCGCCAAATTTATCGCAAAGCGCTCTAAGCTCCTCTAAAAATTTCTTATCAGCTGGCACAAGCCCCATATTTCCTGCAATTGGCTCGATTATGACGACGCCTATTTTGTCTTTATTATTTTCAAAGATAGCTTTTACGCTCTCGATGTCGTTGTAGATAGCTAAAAAAGTGTTTTTCACAACGTCTTGTGGTACGCCGCTGCTTGAAGCGTTGCCGTATGTCGTTGCACCGCTTCCTGCTTTGATAAGAAGTGCGTCGCTGTGTCCGTGGTAGCAGCCTTCAAATTTTATTAGACCATCTTTTTTGGCATATCCTCTAGCCACTCTTATCGCGCTCATAGTGGCCTCTGTGCCAGAGCTTACGAAGCGAATTTTATCTATTTGTTTAAACTCATCGCATATTAGCTTTGCTAGAGCGGTCTCTTTTGGAGATGCCGCGCCGTAAGATACGCCTTGTTTTACAGCAGAGATGATCGCCTCTTCGATATCTTTGTCGCAGTGGCCAAATATGAGCGGTCCCCAGCTTTGGATAAAGTCAAGATACTTTTTGCCCTCGACATCATAGATATAAGCACCCCTAGCGTGATCGATCATTACAGGCTCACCACCAACACTTCCAAATGCACGTACTGGCGAATTTACGCCGCCTGGGATATATTTTTTGGCTTCGCTAAATGCCTCTTTATTTGTCATTTTTTATCCTTTTGATTTTGTGTTTTTAAATTTATTTTTTGATTATCTTTTTGATTTGTTACTGGTTTTACTGGCGACTTTGGTGCTTGCGTAGTAGCGGTTTTTGCTGACTCAGCTGGCTTAGCTGTGGTAGTTTTAGCTAGCTCTGCTGGTTTTGTAGCAGGGGCGACTTTAGCAGATTGCTCTGGCTGTTTTTGTGTCGTATCAGTGGAAACTGGCCTACTTAAATTTTGCGCTTTTGCTGCTTTTGAAGGAGTATTTATCTTATTTGTAATGTATTCATAAAGAATCGTAGTCTCCTCGTCTGTCAAAAAATAGCTTGGCATGACGCCTTTTGGCTTAGTTAAAGCGGCTTTAAAGCTTTCAAAATCTATATCATTTATCTTTGGTGCTCTAAGCTCATCATCAACCGTTTTGTTTGCCTTTTTGTCAAAGTGTTTGTATTTAGAGATTAGACTGCCCTCACCCTTTGTGCCGTGACATTTATCACATCCTATGCCACGTGGATTTAGGTAGAGCATCTTGGCATATTCGGTCTTTGTGATAAAATCAGCACCAAAAATCGCTACACAAAAAAGCAAAATCAAAAAAACAGACCGCATAAACCTCTCTTTAAAAATTTTAATTTAATTTTAGGTATGATACCACCCTTGTGATTAAAAAAGCTTTTAAATAAGGATCCAACATGAAAATTTTAGACGGCAAAGCCGTATCTTTAAAGGTCAAAGAAAGCGTAAAAGTAAGAGCTGAAGAACTAAAAAAATTTGGCGTAGAGCCAACCCTAGCTGTCATCTTAGTAGGCGAAGATAAAGCATCTCAGACATACGTTAGAGCCAAAGAAAAAGCCTGCAACGAATACGGCATAAAAAGCGTAGCTCACCGTCTAAGCGAAAATACAACTCAAGCAGAGCTTCTAGCACTTATAAATGTGCTAAATTTAGACGATAGTATCCATGGAATTTTAGTACAGTTGCCACTTCCAAAACATATAGATACAAACACCGTTTTAGCAACGATCGATCCAGCAAAAGACGTAGATGGCTTTCACGCTGTAAATGTTGGCAAACTTGTTAGTGGGCTAGATGGCTTTGTGCCTTGCACACCGCTTGGCGTGATGGAAATTTTAAAAGAGTATAGCATTGATGTGGCTGGACTAAACGCGGTGGTGATCGGTAGAAGTAATATCGTTGGCAAGCCTATGGCAAATTTGCTTTTAAACGCCTCAGCAACCGTTACCGTGACTCACAGCAAGACTAAAAATTTAAAAGAAATTTGTAAAAATACTGACCTCATCGTCGCAGCCATTGGCAAGCCATTTTTCTTAAAGGCGGACATGGTAAAAGATGGCGCAGTAGTCGTTGATGTGGGCATAAACAGACTTGATGATGGCAGACTTGTGGGCGATGTGGATTTTAATGAAGTCGCACCAAAATGCTCATACATCACACCAGTTCCTGGGGGCGTTGGTCCGATGACGATTGCGATGCTTTTAAATAATACAATCCTTGCAGCCCAAGCCAAGATAGATAGCCACAAAAGAGCGTAATAATGAAAAAATTTTTTACTAAATTTTATGACTTTTGCTCGAGCTGGACAGGCACTGTCATCATCGTGCTTTTTGTTATATTTTTCATAGCTCAAGCCTTTGTTATCCCGTCTGGTTCGATGAAAAATACGCTTTTAGTTGGTGATTTTTTATTTGCAAAAAAATTTGTTTATGGTATACCAACACCAAGAATTCCATGGCTTGAGGTAAAAATTTTACCCGAGCTAAATGACAATGGGCATCTTATTACAGGCGATGGTCCAGCAAGAGGCGATATAGTCGTCTTTCGTTATCCAAAAGATGAAAAGACCCACTTTGTAAAACGCTGCTTTGCCACAAGCGAAGATGAGATAGTATTTACCGAAAAAGCCTTGTATTTGCGTCCAAAAGAGGGAGATGATTTTATAAAAGCAAACTGCCGTGAAAATTTAAATGGTAAAGAGAGCAAATTTGGCTACTCATGCGGCGATATAGCCGAGCTTGATGGTAAGCTTTTCATAAAAGAGCCATATAGATTTAGCGGCATCCACTATGACGAAAATGTAAATTTATTTGAGCAGATGATTTTCATGCTAAATACAAACAAAGATAGTGTTTTTATGAAGCCAGTGCTAATTGGCTCACTACCACAAAATCCAAATTTTAACCTTAATGCATTTTACGTCAAAGTACCAAAAGATGAATACTTCATGATAGGCGACAACCGCGATCACTCAAACGATAGCCGTTTTTGGGGAAGCGTAGCTTACAAGGACATAGTCGGACAGCCTTGGTTTATATATTTTAGCTGGGACAATAACTACAATGTACGCTGGGAGCGTATCGGGCGTTTTGTAGATACGATAGAAAATGACGAATTTTTCACTAACAAAGCTCTAAAAGAAGGCGAAGTAGATGGGCTTCATTGATAACATAGACATAGTTAAAGTCACCACTATCGTCATCTCTTTAATAATCGCTATCGTCGGCCACGAGATCGCTCATGGCTATGTCGCTTATAAATTTGGCGACAACACTGCAAAAAGCCTTGGCAGACTTAGCATAAATCCAATAAAACACATCGACCCAGTTGGCACTATCATCGTGCCACTGGTGCTTTATCTAAGCACTGGCATGATGTTTGGCTGGGCAAAACCAGTGCCTGTAAATACCTACACAGTCGTGCGAAATGGCGGATACAAGGCAGCTATCTACGTAAGTCTAGCTGGCATTTGCTACAACATTATCTTAGGCATTTTATCGCTCTTTGTGTTAAAGGCTTTATTAAATATAGAAACCTTTGCAATTTTACTTCAGTTTTTATTTACGCTTGCGCTTTTAAATTTGATGTTAGCCATCTTCAACCTCTATCCGATCCCACCACTTGACGGCTTTCACGCGCTCGAGTATGCGCTTAGAAATTTTGGCTTTCACGCACTGGCTGAAAAGCTTGAGGGCATCTCGCGATATGGCTTTGTCATCCTTATCATCATCCTCGTCTCGCCTTTAAAAGATACTATCTTTTATCCGACAAGATACGTTTTAGATATCGCAAGTGCATTTATAAATGGCTAAATTTAGAGCAAATTTGCTCTAAATTTTTGGCTTTGTGATCTTATAAGAGTACTCTTTTTTAAATTCCTCTTTTGGTGCAAGGCTAAATTTAAGCTCCACCTTGCCATCTTTGCTGATATCTTTTTTATCAAAGCCCTTTATCTCGACCTTTACCGCCTCGTCGGCAGATACTGGCACGCGATCGACCAAAGTGACATCGACACTTTTACTTGAGTTATTTTTGACACTTATCTCATAGCCCTCTTCACTTATTCGCTCTTTGCCAAGAAACGAGCTCTTTTTAAATTTATTTAAGCGCTCTTTTTTAAGCTCGATTAGCTCGTTTTGTCCCAAAAATAGCTGAGTGGGCTCATCTTTTGCTTTCATCTCAAACTCGCTTGGACTGCCAACACTCACACCATTAACGTAAAACTGCGTTTTAGCTGGAGTTAGATCGTCATTTAGCTTAAAGCTAGCTACGTTATATGCCTTTAGCGAGCCGTAAAAATCAGCAAAAACGCTAAAATTTGCGTCCATTTTTTGCGTGTCGTAAGTTATATATTTGCTCTCGCCTTTTGCTAAATTTATCCCATCTATCTTCCAAATTTTGGCAAACTCATTCTCATCTCTTTGCACACGCATATCAGCGACCTCAGCGGCGACTTTCGCGGCTCTTAGCATATTTTTTGAAGCGCCGTAACCATCAGCCTCCACCTCACTCTCCTCATACCAAGGGTAAAACTTGCTTGGAGCAAGCGCCTTTTGGTATCTGGTCGGATAGATGGCGAGCTTTAAATTTTTAACTTCGCTTGCAAATGGGTTAGTGAGTAAAATTTCTTGTTTTATCAAGATATTTTTGTTTTTTGTATCTGCATAAATTTCATTTAGCGTCTTTGGCGCCTCATCATCCATGTATGAAAGCGTTACCTCTTTTGGGTCGCAAGCAAATTTCATATCAAGCTGCAAAAATCCAGCCATCTCGCTCTTTGGCTCATTTTCTTTAAGCGCTTCAAGCTCACTTTTAGCAGCTGAAATTTTCTCGATATTTTCTAGGCTAATTTTATAAAACTCATCAGCTCTTTTTGTCACATCGTTACTTTTGTTTTCTCCTACCAAAGCTTGCTCTATAAACCTACCTCTCGCATTTAGCGCCTCAAGCTTATTGTTTAAATTTGCAACTTCTTGCTTCCATTTTATGTAACTTGGGCTATTTTCTTCGCTGATCTTTTTTAGATAAGCATTCGCGTCACAATCCCCATTTATCGTGATGTTCTCACTCTGCACACTCTCTGGCACAAAGGCGCTAAAAGAGCTATTTGCGTCGCTAAATTTTTGAGTGATGATGGTTTGATCTGTGTAGATCTCTATTAGATTTTCATTTGCAAAGGCTAGCGTAGAAGCCGCTAAAAAGAGCACTTTTTTCACATTTTCTCCTTTAAATTTTTGGTAAATTATAGCTTCATTTTGGCTGAGAGTAAAATTTTATTTTAATGCAACTTTGACTATAATCAACAAAAAATTTAACGGACTTTTCATGAATATAGACAAAGTTTTCTTAGCTAGCGATCACGCTGGTTTTGAGCTAAAAAACGAGCTTAAAGAGGCTATTAAAGGGCTTGGATACGAAGTAGTTGATCTTGGCACAAACGATAAAAATAGCGTTGATTACCCTGATTATGCGCATTTGCTAGCGAGCAAGCTTGAGCCTAACTGCTACGGCGTGCTAGTTTGTGGCACAGGCATAGGTATATCAATAGCTGCAAACAGGCACGAAAACGTAAGGTGTGCCCTTTGTCACGATGAATTTACCGCTAGACTTGCCAGAGAGCATAATGACGCAAACGTAATCGCTTTTGGCGCAAGGGTTATTGGCGCAGGCGTGGCTATCTCGGCGGTTGAAGCCTTTTTAAAGACTGAGTTTGCAGGCGGCAGACACGAAAGAAGAGTCAAAAAAATAGAGCTTGAGGCAGGCAAATGATAGGCGAGTGGATCGTTTTTACCGCTCTTGTTTGTGCTGCGATCTACCTAACTGTCATGGTTTTTTACTTCAAAACGCTTCTAAAAAAAGAGCGTGCGACAAAAGATTTTATGAAAAATAACCTCCAAGATACCGAGGTCGTCATAAGAAAATTTCAGATCCAACTCCAACGAAGTCTAGGCAATATCGACATCTTGACAGACGAGCTAAACAAAACTAAAAACGACGTAACCTCACTTCGCACAAGAAATTCCCAGTACCGCTTAGAAAACGACAAGCTAAGACAACGAATTCGTGAGCTTGAAGGCAAGATCGAAGCGCTACTATAACATCAAATTTAAGGAAATTTATGAAAATTTTAGATCAAAAAGGCAAAGAATTTTTACTAAACTCTATTCGCTGCATAAACGACTTTCCAAAGCCTGCCATAGTCTTTCGCGACATCACGACACTACTAAACAACAAAGAAGCATTTAACTTTTTGATAGATCATTTAGTGACGAGATATGAAGACGCAAATATCGACTACATCGCTGGTATCGAGTCTCGTGGTTTTATCTTTGGCGCGGCACTTGCAGCAAGGCTAAGGCTGCCTTTTGTGCCTATTCGCAAGCCAAAAAAGCTGCCATTTATCACGCTTTCCCAAAAATATAGCCTAGAATACGGCGTCGATGAAGTGCAAATTCACATCGATGCTTTTGGAGAAAAAGTGGGCGCTAGAGTGCTTTTGATGGATGATTTAATAGCTACTGGAGGCACTGCAAAGGCTTCAGTTGAGCTTATCAATCAAACTAACGCAACCTGCGTAGAAGCGTGCTTTCTCATAGATCTAGTCGATCTAAAAGGGAGCGAAAAACTAAAGTCGCTTACTAAAATTTACAGCGTTTTAGAGGTTTAGAATGGAAGAATTTTTTATAGAACTGCTTAAAGAGTACGGCTACATCATACTTTTTGTCTGGTGTATCATGGAGGGCGAGATGGCCTTAATAATGGCTGGAATTCTTGCTCACACCACGCATATGCACATCGCGCTTGCTATCTTTGTGGCTGGACTTGGAGGCTTTGTGGGAGATCAAATTTACTTCTATCTTGGCCGTTACAATAAAAAATACATCGCAAAAAGGCTTCACACGCAGCGGAGAAAATTTGCAGTGGCGCACATAATGCTGAAAAAATACGGCTGGCCGATCATCTTCTTGCAACGCTATATGTACGGCTTTCGTGTTATCATCCCGCTTTGCATAGGACTTACCGGCTATGACGCTAAAAAATACGCCTTTATAAATTTGATCAGCGCTTGGTGCTGGGCGGCGATCACGACCATACCTGCTTGGATACTTGGCGAGCATATACTTGTGCTTTTACAAGAAGCAAAAGAGCACTGGTACGTCGCTATCCCAGTTGTTGCTATATTTATGGGGCTTTTGATCTATACATTTAAGCGCATCGAAAATAAAATTTTAAACGAAAGGAGAGACAGAGGACATGCAGTTTCAAATAGTTGATAAGAAATTAAAAGATATAAAAGCTGATATTGAACTAATTTTCGTAGTAGATAAGGAATTAAAACATAAATTTATAAGCGATAAAGAGGCTATTAAATTTAATAATTACAAAGGTGAGAGCGTTCTTATCCTAAGTGAGGCAAAAAGGGCTTACGTGCCACTTTCTAAGCTTGATCTTGATGAGCTTAGAGTTGCAGCCGCTAAAGCTTATAACGCACTAAAATCGCTAAATATTAAGAGCATAAAGCTGGCTTCTTATGTAGCGGAGTGCCAAAAACTAAGTTTTGAAGCACTAGCTGAGGGCTTTTTGCTTGGATGCTATGAATTTAACAAGTATAAAGAAAAAAAAGAGAAATACACTCTAAAAGAGATCATCTTTTCTACTGAAGAATTTGCTGGCAAAAAGGTCGATCTAAAAGCTGCAAATGAAGGCTTTAAAGAGGCAGAGATAATAGCAAATGCTACAAATTTTGCAAAAGATATCGTAAATGAAATCCCAGAAATTTACACACCACAAAAGATGGCCGAGGACGCGCAAAATTTAGCCAAAAATATCGCAAGCATAAAGTGCGAAGTCTATGACGAGAAATTTCTAGCAAAAGAGAATATGAACGCATTTTTAGCAGTGAACCGCGCAAGTGTGCATAAACCAAGGCTCATCCACCTAACCTATAAGCCTAAAAAGTCTAAAAAACGCATCATCTTTGTTGGCAAAGGCCTAACATACGATAGTGGCGGACTTAGCTTGAAGCCGGCTGATTATATGCTAACGATGAAATCAGACAAAAGCGGTGCAGCAGCAGCTCTTGGTATCATAAAAGGCGCAGCGGAGCTAAGTTTACCATTTGAAATTCACGCTATTTTGGGTGCCACTGAAAATATGATCGGCGGAAATGCCTACAAACCTGACGATGTGCTAATGTCTAGAAGTGGCGTTAGCATCGAGGTTAGAAACACCGACGCAGAGGGGCGTTTGGTGCTGGCTGACTGCCTAAGCTACGCGCAGGACTTTAAACCAGACATCCTAATCGACATGGCAACCCTAACTGGCGCTTGCGTCGTGGGACTTGGCGAATACACAACAGGCATCATGGGTAACAGCGAGAGTCTAAAAAGCGAGTTTAAAAACAAGATAAAAGATAGCGGCGAGCTAGCGACTACGCTTGATTTTAACCCTTATCTTAGCGAGCTTATAAAAAGCCAGATCGCAGACGTTAGCAACTGCGCCACAAGCAGATATGGCGGTGCGATCACAGCTGGCATGTTTCTAGCTAAATTTATCAAAGATGAATATAAAGATAAGTGGCTACACCTCGACATCGCAGGTCCAGCATACCGCGAAAAGGCTTGGGGATACAATCAAGCAGGTGCGAGTGGGGCTGGCGTTAGGATGAATTTATACTTTTTACAAGCACTTAGCAAGGAGAATTGATGGGACTTTCAGTTGGAATAGTAGGCCTACCAAATGTGGGCAAATCAACAACATTTAACGCACTTACAAAGGCACAAAATGCCGAGAGCGCGAACTATCCGTTTTGCACTATCGAGCCAAACAAAGCTATCGTGCCAGTGCCTGATAAGCGCCTAAATGAGCTTGCAAAGATAGTTAGTCCAAATAAAATTCAATATTCAACCATCGAATTCGTAGATATCGCAGGCCTTGTAAAAGGGGCTAGCTCTGGCGAGGGTCTTGGCAATAAATTTTTATCAAACATCAGAGAGACCGAGCTTATTTTGCATATCGTTCGCTGCTTTGAGGACGAAAACATCACTCACGTCGAGGGCAGCGTCGATCCAGTAAGAGACATCGAGATCATCCAAACCGAGCTGATACTAGCTGACATCGAGCAGCTAAATAAAAAGATAGAAAAGCTCACAAGAGAGGCAAAAGCAAACGCAAAAGGCGCAAAAGAAGCGCTTGAGATAGCAAATTTACTTTTAGCTCACCTAAATGATGGCAAAAGCGCAAGTAGCTTTGAGCAAAGAGATAGTGAGGCGTTTTTGGCACTAAACAAAGAGTTAAGGCTTCTAAGCGCAAAAGAGGTAGTTTATGGCGCAAACGTCGACGAAGAAGGACTTAGCGAAGATAATAAATTTGTAAAAACGCTAAAAGAGTACGCAAAAGCCTCAGACCACGAGGTGATCAAGCTTTGCGCCAAAGTAGAAGAGGAGCTAATTGGACTAAGCGATGAGGAGGCACACGAGTTTTTGGCCTCTCTTGGCACGAGCGAAAGCGGTCTTGAAAAGATCATAAGAACATCTTTCGCAAAGCTAAATTTAATAAGTTATTTTACTGCTGGCGTCGTTGAAGTAAGGGCTTGGACGATCACAAAAGGCTGGAAAGCGCCAAAAGCAGCAAGCGTCATTCACAACGACTTTGAGAGGGGCTTTATCAGAGCTGAAGTGATAAGTTATGACGACTATATCGCACATGGCGGCGAAAACGGAGCCAAAGAGGCTGGTAAGATGAGACTTGAGGGCAAAGACTACATCGTACAAGATGGCGATATTATGCACTTTAGATTTAATGTTTAATTTTAGCCCTCTTTTGGGCTAAATAGTCAAAAAAATATTTAATCCTTGGGCTGTATAAGGTGAATTAAAACTTCCTTATTATAGTTGATAAAAATTCTTTTGAAAAATATACTAAGCTATATCGTCTTATTAATATCTTTATTGATACATAAGCTTCTCTATACAAGCAATGATGTAAATGCTATCAGCTCTGTGATATCAATCAATATAGGTTTTATAAGTGAAGATAATAGCTCTTAGTTGCAGAGGTTGATGGCTCAATGAAGAACACAATTAAAGCAAGAAAGATTTCGATAGATAAAATAATGCACTCATTATATTTTACAAGCTTTCATACCTAATACTATTTTAAGCTCATATTATATATGGATATATGAAAAAACCACCAAAATCTGAGCAAATAGGACACCGGCCAAGTAGGGTATAAAAATTTTACTTATATGCCTAGCATATTTATTTTATTATTCCAATGGTCTCAGCAAATTTAAGCTCTTTATTTTCAAAGAGATTGTATTCGATCGCATCTTCTTCGCTTAGTATCACGATAGTTGAGCCAAGCTCGAAATTCCCAAGGCGCTCGCCCTTTTTGATATGTAAATTTTCATACTCGTAAATTTGTGTAAAATTTGCCATCGCATTTGTCTGTATACGCTCATCAAAACAAAATTTCATCTTTCCGACATTTAGCGCACCTACAAAAACAAGCCAAAGTTTTTTACCATTTTTCGTCTCACAAGATAGCGCTACGCGTTCGTTCTTTGTATAAAGGCTGTCTACTTTTGCAAGCCATTTTGCAGCCACGCTGTAAAGTTTACCCGGAATGTATATGGCTTTTTTAATGGCAATATCACAAGGCGCATGATAATGATGATAATCTTTTGGGCTAAGATAGATATTTGCAAAGTCATATTCGCCTTCAAGCTCACTCTGCCCCAATAGCTCACTTACACTATACTCCATGCCTTTTATGCTAAAGGCCTTTAGTTCCTTTGTACTGCCAAAACTAAGACAAGTACCATCAACTGGGCTTATAAACATCTCATCTGCTGCATCAAAATCTCTTGGTTTTATGAGCCTTCTAGTAAAAAGCTCATTTAAATTTTTATATTCATTTGCTGGCTTAAACTCGCTCATATCTATCTTAAACAGCTTTATGTAAAAAGAATTTATGGCTTCTTGAAGTGGTTTGAAAAAGCTAATCTTTGCAACCTTTCCAAAAATTTGAGAAAATAGATTGTCTTTATTCATTTTATTCCTTACTTAAATTTAATATTGCAATCTCACTTGGAGCAAAAATTCTAACAGGAGGCCCCCAAAATCCAGCACCACTGCTAACATAAGCTTGCATTTTATCATTAATCTTATAAAGGCCATGTAAAAATCCCTGATCAAGTAAAACCAAAAGACCAAAAGGAAAAATTTGACCAGCGTGTGTATGACCGCAAAGCACCAGATCAACGTCTTGCTGCATTGATTTTATAAATTTTGGTTGATGAGAGAGCAAGATGGTAGGTAGCGATTGGTCACGTCCTGTCAATGCTTCATCTAAATTTGGCTCTAAATGTTTAAATCTAAAGCCAGCCAGATCGTAAACGCCAGCTAGATTTATACTCGCAATTTTTTTGTTTTTATTACCTAAAATTTCTATGCCAAGAGAACTGATCTTTTCTAAAATGCCATCTATTCCGTGATAATATTCATGATTGCCAGGTACATAAAAAGTCCCATAAGTACTTTTAAGACTTTTTAATGGCTCTAGAAAATCTTCTATAAAAGCGGCATTTACATCAACTAAGTCACCCACTATCACTACGATGTCAGGATTTGCCAAATTTATGTCATTGACGAGTTTTTCCATAAAATCTTTCTGTAAAAATTCTCCTATATGCACGTCCGTTATCATGGCTATTTTTAGGCTGCTTTGTAAATTTTTTATTTTTATATCTACTTGCCTTATCTTTGGTGGCATTAAAGCATTGAAAATACCTTTTAAAAAACAAGCAATTACAAAAATGACAAATGTAATATCAAAGCAAAATTTTATAAATTTTCGTCTTGTTGGACTAAAGCTACTTTTAGAAAAAATGCTACGTAAAATATCGTAAAATAGACTAACAGCAAACAAAAATAGTGAAAAACCTATGAGCGTACCAGCGATCAAATAAAGCTCAATGCTTAAGAATGAAAACCTGATCTGAAGAACAAATATAAACTCAAGAATACAAATAACATATAAAAGTATCCTGATTTTTGCAAGATGTGGTATAAAAAATGAAACCTTTTTTATGAAACGGTTATATGAATAAAAATTTATAAGAAAACTAAATATAAATGCTCCAATAATAATTCTCAAAAGTCCCAAAAATTCTCCTTGTAAAAATAAAAAATTATATTTTATATTTTTAAATTTGTACTATAAAAATTAATATCTTACTTTTAATGTTATTAGTCTTAAAAATTGTATAGTTTTGAACGTATAAAAAATGATTTAAGTTGAGTAAATCTAATAGTTATTTAAGAAAGAAGGTGGGAAAAACTCCCACCTTAAAAAGTATTACTCTACTTTACCAGATTCCATTCTTTTTTTGTAGATCTCACGAAGTTTTCTTATATCATTTTTAACTTCGAATACACCATGCCAGTGTGAATAGTCAGGACCACCCATTAGAGCGCCTTGTCTCATACGACGACCTTCATGGTGCCACATATGATAGTAGATATCTTGGAATTCATCTGACCAAGCATCTTCTAGTAATAGGTTTTTAGCCTTCAACTCTTCAAGCATCTTAGTTGCTTCAGCACTGTAAACGTTATAAAGCTCTACTTGCTTATCACCCATAATGAAGAAGTTATCTGTATGAGTTGATGTATGGCAAACTTTACAAACTAGCTTCATCTCAGCTCTTGCTGCTTCTGGTCCATTTGGATGACCTGCAAGTGGCGTTCCTATGGTTAGTTTGCCAGTTTTTTCGTAAACAACAGCAGCTTGTTCATCACCAGCTGTTCTTAGCTTACTGCTGACGCCCCATAGGTTCCATTTTAGTCTTCTTGAAACATTGTGAGTTGTTGTTGTTTCACCAACACCACTCATGTGGCAAGCTGCACAAGTTGGAGTTCTAAAGTCTGGTACATCCCATGTGTCAGGAGCAGCATCAAAGTTCCATTTGTGAGCTTCGCTATTATAGATATGTCCGTGCATTGAGTTGTTATAAATCTCAATATCTGGGTGATCAGGTCCAAGGTGGCAAGATGCACAAGCAGCTGGTTTTCTAGCTTCAGCTATGCTAAATGTGTGTGCGCTGTGGCATGATTTACAGTTGCCTACGCCACCATCAGGATAAACATTACCTATACCGTAGTTTGGCCAAGTCTCTTTTGTAGGTTTGTGATCAGCGTCTAGTTTGATGACGGTTCCGTGGCACTGTGTACAACCAGTAGCGTCTGGAGCCATTTTGTATTCTGGATGATCCATACCTTCATAGTGATACATTAGTTTTACCATCGCAGGGTTAGCATACATTTGCATAGCACCTCTTGCGTGACCACTCTTAACAGATTCTTCAACCTCATTTTCGTGACACTTAGCACAAGTTTTTGGGCTAACTAGCATTGAAACATGGTTGTTAGAATCTTTTGGATGCACCTTAACTGAAGCCATAGGATTATCTGCATTTACAGAGTGGCAATCCATACAACTTACGCCAACGTGAGCGTGGCGACTATTTTTCCAATCGGCAACTATGCCGGGTGTCTCTTTAGCGTGGCACTCAACACAGCTTTTTGATAAGTCTGACATTTTGTGAGCAACTTTAATGTTTTTTACAACATTAAGGTTTAAAGCGTCAGATTTATTTGCATCCATGTTTGCGGCAAAGCCAAAAGACATTAGACAGGCTAATAACATTAGCGACTTTTTAAACATCTCTCCTCCTTACTTGGTTTTATTGTTTTCTTGTTTTTTAATTGCTTCAAATTTATCGATTTGTAGTCCTAAATTCTTGTGACCAACATGCTCGTGGCAGTCAACACATGATTTCTTATTAGGATTTCCAAGAACGAAATAATCTCTATGTGGCAAGAATGATTTACCAGCTTGAATAACATTTTTTAAATTTGAGTGGCAAGTCAAACATCCACTATCATAGACAAAGTGAGATGCGTGCTCGCGCTTTTTACGCCAGTCGATCTTGTCCGTATCTGTAAAAAATGTCTTATAGCCATCATTTATCGATACTTTAAGTTTTGTAAGTACATAGGTATAGGCACTTGTATGATTTAGGTGACAGGCTGAACATTCAGCTTTTATGCCAAGCTTGTTATTGCCGCCATGTGCATCTTCATGATATGCAGCATTCATAGGATCCATCGTGTGACAAATAGTACAGATGTAGCCACTACCAGTCGCGTGAAGTGCATCAGCTATGCCCATAGAAGCGATAAGGCCGATTACGATGCCTATTATCACAGATGACCAAACAAAAAATTTCTTCTTAACTTCAGCCAAAATTTCCTCCTGAATTTATCAATATATCGTAAATTTTTACGAAAATTTTAGGTGAATGTTATCCAAAAAAATATAAATTTTTTCTTTAAGTAAATGAAAATATTTATTTGATATTAACTTTCAATAAGAATAAATTTCTTGTAGTCCACCTACATCTTTTTCCAGAATTTGGTTCTTCTCATCAAGTTTAACCAAACCATTTGTTTTAAATTTATTTAAAATTCTCGAAAAAGTTTCTGGAGTCATATTGAGTATTGATGAAATTTTTGTATGCTTTAGTTCATTAAATAGATCTTCATGATTTAAAATGAACCTAGCCACCTTTTCTTCGGAGCTTAGTATTAGTTCTTGGTGGAGTAAATTTGTAGTTATTCTTATCTTTTGAGCCATTGATTTTAGAAATTTCATGCAAATTTCTGGCTTTGTTAAAAATTGTGCTTCAAATTTTTCATAATTTATCTTTAAAACCTCGCCGGAGATAGTAAAAATGGCGCTTGCTGGATAAGGGATATTTTCAAAATTTACAACTTCAGCTACAAAATTCATAGGTGCAAGCTGATGGATAAAAATTTCCTTGCCATTTGCCGTAGTTTTATAAAGTTTAACCGAGCCAGTTATCAAAAATGTAAGCCACTTTGGCTCCTCGCCCTCTATAAATAAAAACTCGCCTTTTTTGTATTTTTTAACAACGCTTATTGCTTCAAGTTTGGCTAGGTCCTCGGCGCTAAGGCCTTGAAAAAATGGGATTTGTTCTATCATATTTCACTCGCTTTTAAGATAAAAAAGCATTTTAGCATAAAAAATAGGACAAAATTTAACGGATTTCAAAGGGAGCTTTCTCCCTTTGATTTAAGAATTTATTTTTTAAGAAGATCTCTAATCTCAGTTAAAAGTATAATGTCAGCTGGAGTTTCAGGCTCTACTGGAGCTGGCTCCTCTTTTGGTAATTTATTTTTAAGTGTATTTAAAGCTTTGATGACGCAAAAAATACAAAATGCGATTATTAAAAAATCAACCATTGTTTGTATAAATGAGCCATAGTTTATCGTAACAGCAGGCGCTCCCTCTACCGCTTCTTTTAGTGTAAGCTTAAGATCAGTGAAATTTACACCACCAGTTAAAACGCCAACAACAGGCATGATAACATCACCAACTAGTGATGAAACGATCTTTCCAAACGCGCCACCTATAACAACACCAACAGCCATATCTATGACATTTCCGCGCATCGCAAATTCTTTAAATTCGCTTATAAAACTCATTGTTTCTCCTAAAAATGTTAAATTTTTGTTCGGATTTTATTCAAGAAATGCTTTGCTTCGGCTAAAAAAATCAAATTACATAACTTTAAATTTATCAAGCTGGTGTTATAATCCAAACTCAAAATTTAACGTAAGGAATGAGCTTATGTATCGTTTTGCACCCTCTCCAACAGGAGATATGCACATAGGAAATTTACGTGCCGCTATTTTTAATTATATTTGTTCTTTGCAAGATAAAAGTGGCTTTATTTTACGCATAGAAGATACCGACAAAGAGCGAAATATCGAGGGAAAAGAGAAAGATATTTTAGAAATTTTAAGCAAATTTGGCATAAAACCAGAGCAAATTTACATCCAAAGTGAAAATTTAAAATTCCACAGACAGCTAGCTTCAAAGCTCCTCATCGACAAAAAAGCTTTTGCTTGCTTTTGCACCGAAGAAGAACTTGAGGCAAAAAAACAAAAAGCAAAAGAACAAGGCGTGGCATATAGATATGACGGTACCTGCGAGAGATTAAGCGATGCTGAAGTTTTAAACTGCGAGAAGCCATTTGTCATCCGCATGAAAAAGCCAACACGCACTATGAGCTTTACAGATGCGATCAAAGGCGAGCTAAGCTTCGAGCCAGACGCTGTTGATAGCTTTGTCATCATGAGAGCAGACAAGACTCCAACTTACAACTTTGCTTGTGCAGTTGATGATATGCTTGAAGGCGTGACCTTTGTCATACGTGGCGAGGATCACGTGAGCAATACACCAAAGCAAGACCTCATACGCGAGGGGCTTGGCTACACTGGCAAGATGAACTACGCGCATTTGCCTATCCTTTTAAATATAGAGGGTAAAAAAATGAGCAAACGCGAGAACGAATCAAGCGTAAAATGGCTTTTTGAGCAGGGATTTTTACCTGAGGCGATCGCAAACTATCTGATACTTCTTGGCAACAAAACTCCAACCGAAATTTTTACGATCGAAGATGCGGTAAAGTGGTTTGATATAACTAAAATTTCACGCTCACCTGCTAGATTTGACGTGAAAAAACTTGAGCAGATAAATAGAGAACACATCAAGCTTGCTTCAAAAGAGCGCATAAAAGAGATCTTTGGCGTGGATGATAGAAAAGTTGAGCTAGTTAAATTTTACACTCAAGAGAGCTCTCTAGTGCCTGAGATAAAGGCAAAAGTTGAGGCTATATACTCACCAAAAATAGTTCCAGAAGAGTATAAAAACGAATTTGAGATAATCAAAAAAGCAGCTCATAATTTAAAAGCTTGCGAAACATTTGATGAGTTTAAAAAAGAGCTTATGAGCGTTACAAATTTAAAAGGTAAAAACTTTTTCATGCCACTACGTGCGCTACTTACAAACGACCTTCACGGTCCTGAGCTAAGCGAGCTCTATCCGCTCATCAAAGATGATCTGGCCAAAATTTTAATCTAGGAGCAAAAATGATACTTTCCACCCTATTTTCAGCGATCGCAAACATTTTGCACCTTATTATCACGGTCTATACTTGGGTCATTATCGCAGCAGCGCTCATTAGCTGGGTCAGACCTGATCCTAGCTCGCCAGTCGTGCAGCTACTTTATAGGCTAACTGAGCCGGTTTATAGCTTTATTAGACGCTATATAAAAACAAATTTTAGTGGCATCGACTTTACTCCGCTTATCGTACTTTTAGCACTTCAATTTTTAGATCAATTTTTAATAAGGCTTTTGTTTGATTTTGCTGCGTCACTTTAGTATTCTCTCTCTTGCCTGTGTTGCTCTTTTAGCTAAAATCTATACCTACGAAGAGCTAAAAAACGAGCCAAAAAGCCTAGCAAAAGACTACTACATCAACCGTCTTATTAACGAGGGCAGCTATACAAAAGAGCAGATCGCAGATCTTTCGCGTGATGTATTTAGAAAAGCGGGCCTTGTTCAAAAATCAATCGATAAAATTTTACCTCCGAAAGCGGCTCCTAGCAAATGCCCTGGTGTAAATACAAAAAATATCACCCAGGCAAATCTAACCTGCCAAAATTTGCTAACATCTATTACTTTTAGCTTAAAGCTTGATAATCACACTCGTGAAATTTTAGCAGCCAATCTTGCAAAGACAAATCCAGAAAAATCAAAAATTTTACTCGTATTAAATGAAGCAAATCCGGCTAAAGCTTTTGCAAATTTAAACGATACAAAGAGCTTTTTAGAGCTATTTAACGCCTCTAGCCCGCAAAATAAAAGTATACTTTTTAGCGAAAGTTTTGATGCAAATTTCATGACCAAGCTCTACTCACAAAAGGGCTTTACAAATTTATTAAACGATATTGTTTTTAATAAAAAATATGAAGGCTTTAGGAGAAATTTGCTAAGCATCGATCCAGCTGTCACTGAAAAAAATGACGCTTTTACGCTTGGATTAAATGCGATTTTACTAGGACAAGACGATATCGCTTTTAGTCTTTTTGCAAGAGCCAAGAGCACATTTGAAAGAGCTTGGCAAAGAGATAATGCGACCTTTTGGCAGTACCAGATAAGCAAAAACGAAAGCTTTTTAAAAGAGCTAAGTGCCAGCAAGGACGCGAATATATACTCACTTTACGCAAGAGATTTGATCGGTGGTGAACCACTTGAGGTCATCGTACCAAGGCCTAGTAAGCAAAATATCGAAAATTTTGACGTAAGCGATCCGTTTTTATGGAACAAAACTGCAGCCCTTGCAAAGGATATGAATGCCACGCAAGCAAGCGAATTTGCTAAGAAATTTTATACAAACGAAAGCATCGGCGCCTATGCATTTTTCATGCAAAAGGCGCATGGCTGGGAGAAGCAATACTTCTTGATGCCAAGTTCTCCTGAGCTTGATGGCATCAGTAACGAGAGAAAGTCAATGATCTACGCTCTGGCTAGACAAGAGAGTCTCTTTATCCCAAGCGTAGTTTCTACTTCATACGCCCTTGGCATGATGCAGTTTATGCCATTTCTTGCAAATGCGATCGGTAAAAAAGAGCTAAAAATCCCAAATTTTGACCAGGATGATCTTTTTAAAACAGATGTCGCATTTAAATTTGCAAATCACCACCTAAACTATCTTGATAAATTTCTCTATCATCCTCTCTTTACCGCATATGCGTACAACGGCGGTATTGGCTTTACTAAAAAGCTTATCACAAGAGATGATATGTTTAAAGAGGGGAAATTTGAGCCGTTTTTATCGATCGAGCTTGTCCCAGTCGCAGAGACTAGAAACTACGGCAAAAAGGTGCTTGCAAACTACGTGATCTATATGGCGCTTACTGGTTCCAATATAAAGATTTCGCAACTTTTCGAAAATTTAACAAAACCGGCTTTGACTGATAAATTTCGAAACTAAGAGTGAGATCATCGCTTTGCTTGCTTGGTGCGGTCACTTCATAATAGAGCGCCCAAGGCATAGAAAATCCAGCAAATTTTAGCATCTCGTCATTTTCATCAAGTAGTCTTGCATTTGTGGCATTTGAGTCGTTGTTTACCTTGATATTTTTTAGCTCACTAGCGTGCTCTTTTGGATTTATAGCTACCAAAAAGTGCTCTTTGCTTGCATCTAAATCTGAGTTATAAATAGGATTTAAATAAGTTGCTACAATTAGCGTTCTATCAGTGCCATCAATGATCTCGCTCTTGCTTGTGTAAGCCAAAAGCTCATTTTTTAACGGCTCATGCACGATTACTTTTTCACCAGCACAGCCAAATATCATCAAAATAAATACAAAAAACGATATAAATTTACTCATAAAAACTCTTGAATTTCTAAAATTTCTACCATTTTAGCATTTTAATTTTTAAATTTCACTCATAAATTTTAAAGCCAACATAAGTTATAATCGCGAGAAATTTTAACAAAAAAGGTTCTTATGAAAAGACTTGCTATCGCTTTTTCTGGTCCTTCAAATAGCGGAAAAACAACTCTTATTTTAAAAGTTGCAAAGAAATTTATAGACGATGGCTTAAAGGTTGCGATAGTAAAACATGATCCAGGCGACAAGGCTAAATTTGATGTTGAAGGCAAGGATAGCTTTAAATTTTCTCAAACTGGGGCAGATGTGGTGGTGATGAGTCCGACTAGAACAACTTATTTTTCACAAAATCCACAAGAAATTAGCGACGTCATTAAAATGCTAGGCGAGTTTGATATGCTATTAGTCGAGGGGTTAAAGACGCTTCCACTACCAAGATTAAGTGTTTTTAAAGATGAAATAGATGAAAAATATCTTAGCTTTTCAGATGCGATCGCAACATACAAAAAACAAATTCCTTACAAGATAAAAAATATAAATTTAGACGATATAGACGCTATTTGTGCGTGGATAATCAAAAATGCAAAGGCTGTATAATGCAAGAATTAAACCAAATCTTTAACACCATAAAAGAGATCGCAAAAGAGATAAGCGAAGTGATAAAATATGCCGATCTTGGCTACACAACTCACGAAAACGCAACCGGCGACACACAGCTAAAGCTTGATGTCAAAAGCGATGAGATCATCACAGCTAAATTTAAGGAGCTTGCCTGCGTAAAAGCGCTAATTAGCGAAGAGAAAGAGGACGAGCTTGAGATCAATAAAAACGCTAAATTTATCATCGCTTACGATCCACTTGATGGCTCAAGCTTAGTTGATGTAAATTTTGCCGTTGGCTCGATCTTTGGCATCTACGAAGACGAGGTAAAACCAGAAAAATTAATAGCCGCAGCTTACAGCATATATGGCCCAAGGCTTGAGCTTGTAATTGCTGAGAAAAAGGGCACTTTGCCTAAATTTTATAGACTTGGCAAAGATGGCGAGTTTAAATTTGTAAAAGAGCTTGAGCTAAAAGAAAAAGGCAAGCTAAACGCCACGGGAGCCACGCAAAAAGGCTGGAGCCAAACGCATAGAAATTTTATAAACGAGCTATTCAACCAAGGCTACAGACTAAGATACTCAGGTGCGATGGTGAGCGATTTGCATCAAATTTTGCTAAAAGGTGGCGGCCTTTTTAGCTATCCAGCAACGAGCGATCATCCAAATGGTAAGCTAAGAGTAGTCTTTGAAGTGTTGCCATTTGCCTTCATATATGAAAACGCAAAGGGCGCAACGACAAACGGCAAAAACCAAACACTTTTTGATATAAAAATAGAAAAAATTCACCAAACAACGCCATGCTTTTTTGGCTCACGTGATGAAATTTCACTTTTGCATAAATTTTACGAGAAAAAATAATGCAAGAAACACAAGCAAGCGAGTCACTTGACGCATTTGAACTAGCCTTAAAGCAAAAAGCAAAAATTTTGCAAGAGTGTCAAAGCCAAAAAGGGCAAAAAAGCTGCTTTAACTGCGAAGTATTTTTTGACTGCGAGACAAGAAAAGAGTACGTAAATAGCTGCTATAACTCGATGTCAAAGGGCAATACTGGCAGTGATGGTGGATTTGATTTTTAAAATTATAAGGAAAAATATGAAAGAAAAAGCTTATATAACGACCCCAATATACTATGTAAACGACGTGCCACACATTGGCCACGCCTACACGACTATCATCGCTGATACACTTGCTAGATTTAACCGCTTGCAAGGCAAAGAAACATACTTTATGACAGGTACAGACGAGCATGGACAAAAGATCGAGCAGGCGGCTCGTGCTAGAGGCAAGACTCCAAAAGAGTACGCCGACGAGATCAGTGCGAAATTTAGATCACTTTGGGATGAATTTGAGATAAGCTACGATCATTTTATAAGAACAACCGACGAAGAGCACAAACAAACCGTGCAAAATGTCTTTGAAAAGATGCAAGCAAATGGCGACATTTACAAAGGCGAATATGAGGGATTTTACTGCGTTAGCTGCGAAACTTTTTTTAACCAAAGAGACCTGCTAGAAGACAATCACTGTCCAGACTGCGGCCGAGTGACATCTTTAGTTAAAGAAGAGAGCTACTTTTTTAAGCTTTCAAAATATGAAGATGCACTTTTAAAATGGTACGAAAACGACGAGCTTTGCGTTATCCCAAAGGGGAAGAAGAACGAGGTCGTAAGCTTTGTAAAAGGCGGGTTAAAAGACCTTTCGGTAACAAGAACGAGCTTTGACTGGGGCATAAAGCTACCAAAGAGCGCAAATGACGACAAGCACGTTATGTACGTTTGGCTTGACGCACTTATAAACTATCTAACAACATTAGGATACTCAAGAGATAACGCTAAAATGGATCTTTGGCCATATACGACACATATCGTTGGCAAGGACATCTTGCGCTTTCACGCAGTTTACTGGCCGGCATTTTTGATGAGTCTTGGCTTGCCACTACCAAAACACGTAGCAGCCCACGGCTGGTGGACTATAAATGGCGAAAAGATGAGCAAAAGCAAGGGCAATGTCATAAACCCAAGAGAGGTCGCAAACGCTTACGGGCTTGAAAATTTCAGATACTTTTTGCTTAGAGAAGTACCATTTGGTCAAGATGGCGATTACAGCCAAAAGGCTTTGATTGAGCGTATAAATTCAGAACTTGGCAATGGACTTGGTAACTTGCTAAGCCGTATTGTTGGCATGAGTGCAAAGTATAGCGACTATAAAATCGGTTCAAAAGACGTGATCAAATTTCACAAAGCCGAACTTGATGAGGCGAAGGGCTACCTTGATGAGGCTATAAAAAATTTAGAAATTTTAGCAACAAACCGCTATTTAGAGGATCTTTGGAAGGTCGTAACGCTTGCAAATGCAGCCGTTGCGAAGTATGAGCCATGGTCACTTGTAAAAGCTGGCAAAACTGACGAGGCAAACGCACTTGTGGCACTTTGTGCAAATTTACTTGCAAAAGTGGCGATACTGCTTAGTCCAGCCATGCCAAAAACTTGTGCTAAGATAGCTGACACGCTTGGCTTTAGCATAGACACAGTATCTTATGAAAGCCTTGTTTTGAAAAATGAAATTTCAAATTTTGTGGCAAAAGCTACCGAGCCACTTTTCCCAAGAATAGAAAAAGAGCTAATGAGCGAGGCAAATGAGTCAAAGGTTGAGGTAAAAGCTGAGCCAAAAGAGGAGAAAAAAGAGGACGAAATCATTAGCATTGATGACTTTGCAAAGGTGGTGATAAAAGTAGGTGAAGTGCTCGAGTGCGAGAGAGTCGAGGGTAGTGAGAAACTGCTTAAATTTAAGATAGATCTTGGCGAGGAGCAGCCGCGTCAAATTTTATCTGGCATCGCAAAATACTACGAGCCTAGCTCGCTTGTGGGCAAACAAGTTTGCGTTTTAGCAAATTTAAAAGAGCGAACGATGATGAAAAAATATGTCTCTCAAGGCATGATCCTAAGCGCATCTGATGGCTCGCTAACACTTCTTGGTACACAAGGTAAAGTTAAAAATGGCGCGATCGTTGGCTAAATGACAATAGAAAATTTAACTCGTCTAATAAATGCCGAGGCTCTAAACGCACCGACGATAACTAGCGTAAGCGAGTTTGTTTTCGAGCTAAAGCATGTAAGACGTGGCTTTGCGTATATTTGCTTAAACGCAAACGATAGCGACATAGAAACAGCGATTAAACAAGGCGCATACGCCATAATTAGCGAAGACAATGTGCCAATTATCGACAAAGAGATCGCTTTTTTAAAAGTTAGTAGCTTACAAACTGCCATGATAAAACTCATGAGATTTGAGGCTACTCACAAAGATTTAAAATTTTGCGCCGTAAATCCTTTTATAAATGACTTTTTAGAAAAATCAAAGCTCGGCTCTAACGCACACGTCATGTCAAAAAATATCACTGAGCTTTTTAATCAAATTTTTCACGTAAAGGTCTTTGATATCTTTTTTGGCGATGATACAAGAACACTTCAGCGAATATCGCCTCTTTTTGAGACCATTTACACAGATACAACTATGCACGAGATAAATCCAAGCTCGATCTTTTTTACAAATACGGTCTTTAAGCAAACATACTATCAAAACTTAAACATACCACGAGTTTTTGCTGGGATGTTTTATGGGCTTTTAAAATTTCTTGATAGCAATAAAATTTCATTTAAGCCTTACGAAGGTAGGATTCACGGGCATTTTGACCCGATTTTTATAGATAAAAATTTTATTCCTACTAGTTTTGGAAATAGCTTTAGAGCCATAATTACTGAAAGCGATGAAGATTTATTCATAAGCCAAAGTATATTTTTAAATAAAAAATTTAGCCCTGATGAGATAAAAATTTGCTTGCCAGAAGGCTCTTTGTTAAAAGTACAAAACGCAATCTACTTTAAAAATTTAAGCGAGATAAAAAAGCTTAAAAATTTTATCTATATATTGATTTTATGCCAAAAAGAGGAGCTTTTAGAAGAGCTTCACAAAACATCCGAAGAAAATCTACTCTTTTAAATTTTTATTATTTATAAGCTGAAATGCCGTAAAATAGGCATTTAAATAAATAAAAAAGGGGTGAAAAGTCATCTACTTTTTTAAATTAAATTAGTATATTATAGCATATTTTTATCAAAAAGTGTCTATTTTTTTAAAATTTTAAATTGCTATATTCTTTAAAAAAGTTGCTCTTTGCCTAGTATCTTTTGGTAGATATTTAGCATAAGAGCGATAGGTCTCATTTAAATTTTTATGACCCATCATTTTACAACCAACCCACATCGGCTCCTCGCCACGACTTAACATTACAGAAGCGAATGAGTGTCTAGTATCATAAAGCTTATGTATTTTAAAGCCAAGGGATCTCTGCAAATCATTAAATTTTAATCTGATAACTGCTCGTGAAAGAGAAAAAATATTTTGATTAATATCGGTATAATCGAGTTTTATCAGTTCATTATAAACAATATCAAGCATATCGATTGTACGATTGCTGGATTTAGTTTTAGGAGAATCCAAAACACCTAGCTCCGATAGAGTTTTATTAATACGTATCTCCTTATTTTGAAAATCCAAGTCATTAAAAGTCAAAGCCAAAATCTCGCCAGTCCTAGCCCCAGTAAAGAATGCAACTATTAAAAATAAGCGTAGCTCGCCCTCGGCATGTTTTATAAGTTGCAAAATCTCACTTAAATTAAAAGGGGTAAAATCACCATTGTCGGCATTATGTAATTCTTGTTTGAACCTAGGTATATAGAATGGATTTTTTGAGATTATATCATTGGCAATAGCATAACGAAAAACCATTTTAAAAAAAGAGCAATACCCATTAATTGAGCTATCTTTTAAGCCCTTGTTTTTACAAAATTTTACAAAATCAATACTATCCTGCCTTTCAAAATCGGACAGGTAAAAGATGTTTTTTGAATGCAGAAAATCGATAACAGCCTGACTAGCAACATTATAAAACCTGATTGTTTTATCCTTTAAAAAGGATTTTTCATTAAGCAATCTATAAATAATCCCCTCAAAGCTAAACTCACTAGTATTTTTAATAGGCTCCAGCTTTTGCTCCCCTTTTCTGATTATGCGATCAGTTTGCATATCCTCGAGCTCATAATATTTGCTCTTAGCAAGTTCAATATCCTCTTCAGAGCCAAGAAATAAATTATAGTTTTTTCGAATAAAATCAAATGCTAAAGGGGATTTTTTCAGTCCAGTGGCACGGCGAATTCTTACGCCATCCTTTTGATAGTCAATATAAAAACGATTATGCTTAATATATATATTTCTATTTTTTTCTAAATTTTTCATGCGGTGATTTTAGCAAAAATTTAAACATAACACAAAAATTTACTTTAAATTAATTTTATTATTTAAGATTTTTAAAAAAGAGTATTTATATCTTTTAAAGCTTAAATAACCATATAAAGGGAAATAAATATTAATAAATGCTTAATATACCTTGCTTTAATGGCTTTATTTTACAAAATGTCCTTTTATTTGTTATTTTTATTTTAAGTTATAAATAAAAAGAATTAATTAAAAACACCAAAAAATAGGGATATTTTTAACTAAGGAAAAATTAAATAAAAAGTTTAATATTTTACAAAATGTCCGCCACGCTAAACACTAATATATAAATACATAAAATTTAAAAAGGGAAAGAAATTTTTTTATTAGAGATGTTGTTAATAAGAAAATTTAAATTTTAATAGAATAAGTAGAAGCTTAAAAATTTTTTAAAGTTATTTTATGTTGTTTTGAGTTTTTAAATTTTTTATTGTTTTGTAGGTTGAAAAAATTTAAGAAAGGAATTAGCGTTTAAATTGATTTTAAAGGGGTGTGTTGGCTTTTAAAAAATAATTTAAAGAAAGGATAGCATTAAACACTTATTTTTGATTGTAGAGCATTTAAAGATTGATTGTGGCTTTTATTAAATTTAGCTTAAAAATAGTTGTTTTATATATCACTTTTTAAAAGTTAGTTGAATTTAATAAAGGGTAAAATTAATTAAATAATCTATCGTTTAAGGAAAGAAAATGGCAGAAGAGCTAACTCAAGATCAATTGGCTGAATGGAGTTATCTTAAAGAGCAAGAAATGGTGATGCCATCCGAAGAAATAAAACAAAGCAGTGTAAAAGAGCAGGTGTTAGCATGCAAAGAAGCTATCGATAACACAGGAATTTTTAAAAGCAACGAAACAGGTGCAGTAGCATGTGCGAGAGAATTTTATACAGCTTATGGTAGCAACGACGATAATGAAGTAAGAGAAGCTATTAACAATATCTATAAAACAGACATAAGCGCAGAAGAGCTCAACAAAATTAAAATACTCACGATGAGAGAAATGGATATGGATTTAAAAGAGAACTTCGACAATGAAAAAGAATACACGATCCAAGACATAAATCGTAAATTTATTTTTGAAACAGCGGAATTAAAATTAAATAAGAATTTGAATGAAGCCGTTAATACCCTAGAAGAAAAAGAAAAGATAGATGAGCAGATCAAGGCAAAAGAAGCTGAGTTTAATGAATTTAAAAGCCCAAAAGAAAAGAGAGACTTTGTAAGCGATAAGCTGAATGAAATAGACGGCAATGACACCCTAAAAAGTAGCCTTGAAATTTTAAAAGAAAAAGAAAAGATAGATGAGCAGATCAAGGCAAAAGAAGCTGAGCTAGAGAATAAAAATGAAGCCAAGCTGGATGTCGCAATTACAACACACTCACAAGAAAGAGAAGCAGAACAAGAAGACTGGAGCAGAAAAGCTGATGAACTAGAAAACCAGCACGAAAAAGAGCTTGAAAAATTAAGAGATGAACAATCTAGACTTGAAGCCAACTTTCAAAAATCAATTGACAATCTGATGAATAGTGGCGATATAAAAGACATAATGACTGCTCTGCAGGAGATGGATAGAAGTTTAGAAATGATGATGCGACAGGGCAAAGAAGAAAGCGAAACAAAAGAACGCCAGCGACAAGAAAAGCTAGAGCTAGCCTTTGATAGTCCCAAATTTAAAGATGCAGTGGGAGATCTGGTTAAAGAAGTTTATAAGCAACGCAAAGAAGTCAAGGGCGGTTTAAAAGAATTAGAGAACGAACATGCAAACTACGCAAAACTAAAAACAACGTATGAAAAAGAAATTAAAAAAGGGCTTGATGTAAAAGGATACGAAAAATTAAATAAAATGTTAAATGAAATAGAGAAAGAAACGCCAAATTTTAAAAATAGTTATCCTAAATTTTATAAAAAAGTTAATGATAGTTTAGCGCAGAGCAAAGAAAAAATACTAAATAAGACAAAAGAGAAAGACCAAGAACAAAGCAGGAGCTTATAAAAAATGAGTAAAAAAGGGAAAAAATAATGAAAAGAATGATTATATCAGTTGCCGTAGCATCTTCACTATTTTTAAGTAGTGTTAATGCTAGTGGTATACCAACCATTGACGTAGCCGCGATAGCCCAACAAGTTATGGAATACACGCAAACACTGAAAGACTACGCAGAACAGATCAAACAATACGAGCAGATGGTAAAAGATACACTAAATTTCGAGAAACAAATGCAAGAGCTTGGTGTAGATATGAACAGCGTTTATGAGATATTAGGCGATGCACAAAGTTTAATATCGCAAATGCAAAGTATATACGAAGATGTAAAAAATTTACCACAAGACATAATGGGGGATATAGCAAGAGTTAAAACAGCCTGCTCATTCTTAGAGCAAAATAGCCAATTTTTTAGTCATACTGTAAAAACGTCAAGCAATAAAATAAAGGACAAAGCAAATAGGTGCATTTTTGCTTTGCAAAATGGAGCAAATATAAGCAAGAGTATAGAAGAATTAACCCAAAAAATGAATAAGGCAGTTGACCCAATAGAACGAGCAAACTATCAGGCACAGATCAGCAATATTAAAAATGCGGAAAGGTTTTTACAAGAGAGAGATAATATAGAGAAAACAAACAATCTTCTAAAATTTCAAGACGTTTTTTATAATGCTGACAAAGATAACAGATTTTCTAGAGCAAAGATGCAAGATGATTTAAAAAGTCTAGCAAAACAACTAAATAAAGCTAATAATCAAAAGCAGGCTCAAGCATTAACAAATTCTATACTGCTTAAAATTTTAGAAAATATGCAACAGCAATATGAGCTAAATATCAATTACACCAGCGCAATGGCATCGAGCAGACAAGCCATGAAAGACAATAGTGCTAGAGACTTAACGCCAGATAGCTTTAACCAAAAAGTTGTTGAATATAAGCGAAATGATGCAATATTTGACCCAGAAACAAAACAAATGCCAAAAGATGAGCTAGGGCTTCCAAAATTTGTATTTTTTAAATAAGGAGTAAAAATGAAAAAAATAGTTTTAAGTATTGTTGCCATAACAATGTTTGCAGGTAGTGCAGTAGCACAGGAAATAACAGGAGATGCAAAGCTGGCATGCGAAGCATTATTATGCCTATCGAGCCCAACAAGACCAAGCGAATGTGCTCCAGCACTTAAAAAATATTTTTCGATAACAGACAAAAAACCACACAAACAAGCAAAGAAGCGTGAGAACTTTTTAAAATTATGTCCTAAACAATGAACAAAGAAAATTTAGTCGAACTCCCACTAGATGAAATTTTAAAGAATAATGGCTACTTTGAAAAACGAGAGAAAAGTAGCCAAAATTACAAGACACTCACAAACAACAACTCCGATACAATTATCATAACGAGAAAAAGCAACGGACACTATTTATACTTTAACCCAAGCGATGATAATGATAGAGGAAATATTTATAATTTCGCCAAAAATCGTGGCGTTTCAATAAAAGATTTAATAGATGAAAATATAATAAACGATGTAAAGACGTTAAAAATCAATACTAAAGAAATAATAAAACAAAAAGAAAATGATAGTATTATAGTAGAAAAATTTAAAAAATTAAATAAGATAGATGAAAACTCATTTTTGACTAGCAAAAGAAAAATTAAAAGTGATATCCTGATAAAATTTAGTAGCCTCAAGCAGGATGAAAAATTTAAGAATGCAATAGTGCCAACATATACATTAAGTGTATTGGAACTAAGCAGTGGCAAAAGAGAATTTCTAAAACAGACAGGGTATATAAGCTATTTATCAAAGCCTTTAACGCAGGATCAGCAAGGAAAGGCATACGCTAAGCCAATAAAACAGCTCTGCAATGGAATAAAGGGGCTTGAAATACTCAAGGCAGACGAAGCACACAAGAATCCAAAGGATTTTAAAAATATTGTAATCTGTGAGAGCATGATAGATACATTATCATATTGTGAAATAAAAGACGTAAATTTAAAAGAAACACTCCTATGCTCAACAAATGGTCAAATATCGGCAACGCAAAAGGAAGTCATAAAAGCATTGACAAAGCTGGCACCAAATGCAGGAGTTGTACTAGGATTTGATAATGACGAACGTGGCAAAGAATTTACAAAAGCGATACTAGAAATAGTACCAAATGCGAGATCAGCCAAACCAATCCTAAAGGACTTTAATGATGATTTGGTAGCAGGCACAGCATTAGGTATAAGTAGTAATAAAATTAATCTCGACAGCATAACAAAGCCTTTAAAGGAGTTTTCTCGGCAAGTTGAGTATTTGTCAAAGAAATACGACTTTCTCGAGCCAGATGCTAAGAAAAGTAGAATAAAAGACCTATACGCCCTTAATATTGAAAAATTTAGAGAAATAGAACCAAAGATCAAGACATTGCAGGGAATGAGAGAAAGCTATAAGCGATTTAACTTGATAAATGCAAAAATTGAAAAAGACTACGAAAGATCATCTAAGATACGATAAAAAACAGCCATCTGCTTTTAGACTTTAAGCTTTAAATAAGTATTGATAAAGTGATGTTTATCCCCTTTGTGTGGGAGTTTGACGCATTGTTGAGTAAATTTATTTTTACAAATTGTCCGAAATTTTATGAGCCGTAATCGAATGCAAGCCATCTGCTTTTTAGACTTTAAGCTTTAAGTAAGTATTGATGAAGTTAGGTTTAGCCCCATTGTATCGGCGTTTGTAAGGCTTTTAAATAGTAAGAAATTTTACATTTTCTCGTCAATAGTTCAGGATTTGGCTAGTCAGGATAAAGCTATGGTTTTTAGACTTTAAGCTTTAAATAAGTATTGATAAAGTGATGTTTATCCCCTTTGTGTGGGAGTTTGACGCATTGTTGAGTAAATTTATTTTTACAAATTGTCCGAAATTTTATGAGCCGTAATCGAATGCAAGCCATCTGCTTTTTAGACTTTAAGCTTTAAGTAAGTATTGATGAAGTTAGGTTTAGCCCCATTGTATCGGCGTTTGTAAGGCTTTTAAATAGTAAGAAATTTTACATTTTCTCGTCAATAGTTCAGGATTTGGCTAGTCAGGATAAAGCTATGGTTTTTAGACTTTAAGCTTTAAATAAGTATTGATAAAGTGATGTTTATCCCCTTTGTGTGGGAGTTTGACGCATTGTTGAGTAAATTTATTTTTACAAATTGTCCGAAATTTATGGCAGGCGACCTGCACTAGAGTGCTGGAACGCCAGAGCCGAGCCTAGGTCTCGGCTCTTTATGGTATTAAGCGGGGATACCCCGCAACGCCCCGCAATATAGTAGCATCGCTAAAAGCGATGTGTAAATTTAAAAAGGGGGAAGAAAAAAGCATAATGTAACTTAAAAAATGCTTAAATATTATGTTTGTATTTTTATTATTTTATTTCATAGATTATTTTTTTACTACTGAATATTTTAATTATATAATATTCTATTATTTATTATTTTATTATTTATTAAGTTTATTTTGGATATAATCTTATTATAAAAAGAAAGGATAAGAGATGAAAGCAAACAGCATAATTAACCTACTTAGTCAATACGGAAAGATAAATGGCGATGAAAAGCATATATCGATGCAAAGAAATGGTGTGGTATACGAAGCCATGTTAAACGACACGAACACAACTAACGTAGTTTATGTTACCTATAATAAAGGCGAAAAGACCGAGTTTACATCATTTTGTGAGTCACTAAGAGCCACAAAAGATGTTATAGAGCAAAATATAAGAGAAAATAGATAAGGAGTAGAAGATGAGAGAGATATTTATGAGCTACTGCAGGCATGAAATGACGCTAAAGGCGTTAAAAGAATGCAAATGGTTAGGGGATTTGGATGACGACAGCGAAGAAGTCATAGCCGAATGTGCTAGGCTTCAAAAGTACATAATTGAGCTAGCAGACGAGTTTGGTTGCGAAATTACAAATAAAGAAGATGTAATTAAGAGCATAGAAGACGAAAAGTCAAATTTACTAGCAAACCTAAACAATTAAGGAGTCTAAAATGCAAAAATTTAAATCAAATGACAGAATAGTCCTAAAAAAGCACATGGATAGACCACTTGATAAATTCGAGTCTATCTATAGAGTAGTAGATTTTTATAAAGCAGCTAGCGACAATGAATACTACTATGTTATAGAACCAGCCGAGCCAGCAGATAAATTTGATAATAGCATGGCACTTAAACAGGGGCATGTCGAAGAAAGCTATATTAATATAGATGAAGTGTATTGGTATTTTGAGAAAAAAGATATTGAAGGTGGCTGGATCAAATATGATGATCGTCGCCATACTTTTAAGGAAATAAGAGAAACTTTGGCTAAAAGTGGGTTTATAGAGAATGTGTATCCGATTTATGCAATAGGTTTTAAATTGCCATAAAAGGAGCAAACATGAATAGAGATTATAATAAATTTGAGAGAGCAAATGAAATAATGAATGAGTTAATTAAAGCTCCGCTCCCACTAGAGTCAAGAGAGCTTGCAAATATAAGTGATAGAGAGCTCTCATTTTTAAAAAGCAGTGTTAGGTTGATGGTTGAGTACTTAGACTCCCTTGGGTGCATGATATGGCACGACGACGAAGTAGTGTGTCAGATCGACGAAGAAGAGCAAAGAAGAGCCAGAGTATGATAAAGCTGGTCGAGAAACCAAATAGCCTTATAACGTAAAATTTTATACAATATGTTATAATTTTTCTTAAAAAAGGATTTACAATGAAAGTAAATAAGGTTTTGATAATTACAGCAATAGCTGGGTTGTTTTTTAGTGGATGTGCAGAGTTTCAACTGCCAAAGGTGCAAAAAAAAGAGCAAAAAGAAAGTTGTGCAGAAATCATAAAAAAATATAAGCAATTAAGAAGTCAAGGATATATAGGAAACGAACCAGATTTGGTTAGGACTCTTGGAAAAAATTATGCAGTTGAAGCTAGTTATTGCGAAACAGAAGATAAAGGCGCAGATATAGATATCGAAAAAATAATGGATAAGAATAGATAAAACGGAGCAAGACACATGAAAACAATAACTATTACAGGCGAAAATTTAAATCAACAAATTATCCAAGCTATAAAAAACGCTGTCGCCAAAGCCAGCAATCCAACATATACGATAAAGTATATCAACACATCGAAAGATAAGATCGACAGCGAAGCCTTACAAGATATTGAAGATGCAAAGCTTGGAGCAAAGCTTTATTCTGAATATTTGGCTAGCGGAAGCAAATCAACCTCATGGGCTGATATAAAGAAAGAAAATGGCTTATAAGATACGATTTAGCGATTATGCCAAAGAGAAGTTTAATGAACTTGACGGCTCAATAAAAAAACCAATTCAAAAGTTTCTTGATCGGCTCGAGGAAAGTGATGATCCTCGCAGTAGTGGAAAAGGATTAACTGAGAATTTGAGTGGATTATGGAGATATAGAGTAAAAAACTATCGTTTAATATGTTTTATACAAGACGAAGAGCTTATAGTACTTTTTCTCGACATAAGTAAAAGAGATGAAGTTTATACAGATAGGAATGTCAAAAGTATTTTAAAGAATGTGCCAACGAAATAACACATTTTTTAATATTTACTATCTTAATTTTTATAAAAAATTACTTTATTTATTATTCTTAACTTTTATTAATTTTAATTATATGTAGTTTTATTATTATATATTTTATTATTTTTTTAGCAAACTATCAAACAACAATCAAAGAAATTTTAAAATAGTAGGTAATAGCATTTATCTACTACGATCGTTATTTTTTTCATTTTGAGTTTTATCATACGAAGAGTAAGAATTTAAGCCCATAGCCTCACGCTCAGCCAAAACATCCTTATAAAGCCTACGCTCGTTTTTAATCCTAACAAGTCGTTCATTAGCCGTAGTATCAAGCATAGATACGCCTTTAAAATACTCTTTTAAAAGAAAATCGTCCTTACTAATCTTTTCAGATTTTAATAGCTTATTTTCAATATATAAAAAGCGTTTTTTACATATATCGGCTATAAAATCCTTATTATCATCTAGTCGCTTTTTAAATTCATTTTTCTCAGTATCGCCAAGCTCAGAGTGATGTAAAATATAAAGGCTTTGATCTAAAATTTCAAGTTTTTTATTAAGTTTAAAAAGACTTTCATTGCGACCCAAAAGACGTGTAGCAACTAAGCTATCATCAAAGTATTTTTTAGCATTATCATCACGCCCACGAAGCACAGCAATAGATCGTTTTACCTTTTTAGAAAATAACCAGTCGGCTTTACTAGAGCCTTTACCGTGCGGATAAATTTTGTTAAAGTTATAACTAAAATTTTCAAGTAATTTAAGGGTATCAGATTGATCCTTGTAGTGAGCCAAATGCATATCATTAATCTGAGTAGCCTTATGTGAAAGACTATCAAGCTTTTTAATCTCTTTTATTAAATCCTTGCGTTTTTGAAGTAATATTTTATTATTCTCTTTTAGCTCCTTACCCAGCTTAAAACGTTTTTTGCCCTTTTTCTGAACGTATAGTAAAAATTGCCTAGTCAGCTCATCATTAGCTTTTTTTAGCAAATCAATCTCATCATTCATAGCCTTAATACGGCTGGAAGTTGCATTGTATTCTCTCTTATTTTTTTCTTGCATTTGCTCGTAAAATTCTAGTGTTTTATCCTTTGCCGTATAGCTATCCTGCTCAAGGTTGACACTAGATTTTATTTTAGAAAATTCTTTTTTTAAATCCTTATGCATAGCGTTTTTATTTTCGTATTTTAACCCTCTTGCGCCAAGCGAATAGGCAAAATCAGTGCGAACTTCGTCGAAGAAATCTTTAATCTCGTCACGAGTATCAAAATGAATTTTACGCCTAGTCATATCATTACGCTTGTTAAGAACCACATGCACGTGTGGGTTGTTTTGATGCGTGTGAAGCACCAAAGCATACTTATGCCCCATAAAATTTCTACTTAAAATTTCACTAACACTATCAACTAGAGCGTTTAGTGTTTTTTCGTCATTGCATGGCTCATTGATTGAGAAAATCAGATGCCAAGCGTCTTTTGAATTTTTATTTGTGCCAAAATCCTTACTCCAATTTTTCATAATTTCGTCACTGCTTACTCTCTCCCCTTTTTCATTGATGGCAGAGCCATCAATTGAGTTATTAAGAGTGTAGTCAATACATCTTTTAATACTTTCACGTGGTAAATTTGAAATCATCTTCACAACAGATTGTTTTGTATTTTTTAAGAAAGAATTTTTAATCGATGAAATATGGCTCGAGCTAAAAGATATATTTTTGTGCTCATTTATTGAATTTTTTGTTCGCCCAGCTCTGATAGTTTTTAAAAATTCATCCCATTGCGCTTCTGTCCTAGCCAAAATAAAAACTCCAACTATTTAAAAGATTTGTAATGATGTTAGTGTAAGTAAAGTTAAAAAAATATAATGCGAGAAGATAGGCAGGATAACCCCTTTTATATATCACTTTTTACACTAAACGCCGATATAATCGGCTTTATAGTGTGATTTTTATTCTTTTTACAAAAGAATAAAAATAAAAAATAAAATGAGATTTTATTTTTTTAAATAAGAATAGTAATTAAAAAGAATATTTGTAAAAAATATAAAATATGTAAAATAGAGATGATAAGAAAAAATTATATTTATAAAAAAATAAATTAAAATAGAATATATAAAATTGAAAAATATATAGTCAAAGATATAAAAGATAATGAAAAATAAAAAAATACAAATTTTTTAAAAAGTGACATTTTGTAAAAGAAAAAATTTATAAAAAAAATAAATGAAGTGCCAAAAAAACGTTACTTTAGAAAAATTAAAAAGTAAATAAAAAATTAAAAAAAACTTATATCATATTTTAGAACTCCCATAAAAACATACATCTTAAAAATATTTATACAAAAAGTCCGTTTTTTAAAAATAATATAGTAACGGAAACAAAATAAATTACAAAGGAGTATGGAATGAAAAAAATCCTATCAAAAGCGAAAAAGCTTTTTTATCTGGCAATGTGCTCACCATTGTTTCTTTTTGGAGCAGGTGGCGGACAAAATGTGTTGAAGACACTTGAGCAAAACGTAAATACTCAAGTAACCGAAGCAGGAAGTAGTGTTGCGAGCGTTCTCAACACGATAATACTTGTAATTGGAATTCTCTGGATTATTGTCCTTATGCTAACAGCATTTTTCAATGTAGAGCAAATAAAACAACATATAAGATTTGTAGTAATCGCATCAATTATCCTCGGGGTTTGCTACGGATTAACTGCCGCAGCAATGTAGATTTAAGATAAAGCGAGTGTAAAATGGTTGTAACTGACTGCTATATGGACTTAACTAGAAAAACAAAAATAATGGGGCTAACTACAACAAGCTTACTAATTATTTTTGTAATCGGATTTATATCGTGGTTTATCTTGATTTTGTATTCATTGGCAGTCGTTGCAGTTTTATACTGCTTTTTTTTCATTTTGGAATTTTTCGATGAAGATATCTATGAGATCATCGGCTCAAATCTTAAAATTTCACAAAGAAAATTTTTTGCATAGGATTAGATAATGGCTCGTGGACTTATAGATGTTTTTAAAGATTGGAAACAAAACAAACAAGAACTTGGAATTGAAACAAAAAAAGAAAAAGATAGTGATATCCGCTCAAAAATAAGTCAAATAAATAAAAAAGCTGACAGAATAATAATGATGGGCGAACCTGAAATATACACAATGGCAAAAGAAAACAATATCGCATGCAAATACGGCGAGAATGCTATTGTTACAAAAGATGGCAACATAACAATTGCAGTGGAGCTAAAAGGGACAAGCTACGCAGGAATTAGTCTTGACAATGAAATGGATTATCTATTAAATCGAATTATGTTTTTTACGACGCTAAGAGATAATGTAGAGACCAATTTAATCATCAAAAAAACTAAAATCAAGGCTAAAGACTACATCGAAAAAAATATAAATCAATATGCGAATGAAATAATTGAAAAATGGGAACAAAATCAAGATATTTATTCAATCAAATATTTTATGCTTATATCGACTACGACGAAAAATATAACTGGATTTCTTGAAAGTTTTAAGACAAAAGTAACTAGCGAACAAGACGAAAAAAATAAAGAAAGCTCAAACTATAAACAAAAAATGGAGTTGTTAAATAACACGCTCTTAAATATAAAAAATCATTTGGCAACGTATCAACCACGCCAGATGAGTAGTGATGAGATAATTAATTTTTATGCCACATACTCAAACGCACAGGAAACAAATTTAAGATACACAAACGAATTAATAACAGATAGCTACATTAGCTCTTATGTCGAATTTAAAAAAGATTATATTGAATTTTATCGAAATGATGGCACAACAAAATATGCAAGATTTATAAGCGTCAAGGCATACGAAACAGAGCAAATTAAGTCAATCATTACGTCAAATTTAATTAAAAGCGATCATGAGTTTATGACAATGATTTATTTCAAAGCTTATGAAAAACGCAAAGCAATCAAAAAAATAAAAGATACTAGAGCCTTCTCGGTTGAACTAGTCCAACAAGAACTGGATCATTTGATGGAGCTTATCCAAGCAGATAGAGAAAACCTAGTTGAAACAAGCTTTTCTATATATTGCCTAGCCGACAACCTATCGGAATTGGATAATCGCACAAATGAATTAAAAAATATCCTTGAAAATCAAGGTCTCAACGTTGTTAGAGAGACTATTAACCAAAAGGCACTATATTTTAGCCTCTTCCCAAGTCGTGGAAATTTGAATGCAAGAAAGAAAACCTTAAATATAAGCAACCTAGCTACGATTGCAAATTTTGAAAACGAAGTAACTGGCTTTAACCAAAATGATTGGGGCGACGAAGCAGTTACGACTTTTAAACACTTAAACGGCACACCATTTTTGTTCAACTTCCACTGCCAGCCTGATGGAGATAGACCAGCTGGTCATACAATGATCATAGGCGGAACAGGAACTGGTAAAACAACAACAATTCAATTTTTAATGACAAACCTCTTTAAATATCCTGTAAGTATTTTTGCAATGGACAAATTAAGGGGTATGTATTGCTTCACAAATTATATGGACGGCGAATATCATGATAGCGAAAGCGATGGGTTTAAGCTAAATCCATTCAGCCTAGCCGACACAGCAGAAAATAGAGAATTCTTGGCTTCATGGCTAAGCTCAATGGCTGAGCTAAAGCCTGAAGAGCATGATGCAACAAAAGATATTAGAGAAACAATAAATAGGCTTTTTGATAATAAGCAAGCGGATCAAATATTGTCGTTAAGTGATTTTATAGACTCACTGCCAGCTGATAATGAAGCAAGATTAAAAACTAGATTTGGAAATTATAAGGGCTCAATTTTTGATAACAAAGAAGATGCCCTAAATTTCACAAAACAGCTATCAGTACTAAACATGGATGGAATATTGCCAAACAAAAAGGTATCAGCCCTCACCGCAATGTATGTATTTCACAGACTGAAAAATCAGGCAAAAAATAGCGAAAATATACGTGGCTTTTTTTGTTTCATAGACGAGTTGAAGGACTATTTAAGAGATGAAGTAATGTCAGAGAAAATCCTTGAAGGTATTTTGGAGTGGAGAAAGATAGGCGGTGTTGGATGCTTTGGCTTTCAAAACATAAGCCTATTTAACGGAAATGAGCGTGGCTCATCATTTCTTGACAATATCGCAAATTTTCTTATCTTCCCAACAAACAATGAAGATACGCTAAATCAGCTAAGCGAGATAATAGGACTAACGCCTACGGAAGCTAAATTCTTAAAAGACACTCAATCAAATGCTAGGCAGGTGCTTTTAAACATGAAGCTACGAAACGAGAGCGCAAAACTAAATGTCAATTTGTCAAGCCTAGGAAATTATTTAAGAGTATTCTCGTCAAGCTCAGATAGCGTAAATTTGATAAAAAAATTAAAGACTGAAAGCCCAATACATTGGCGTAAATACTATATAGAACACAAAGAACAAAGGAGCTAAAAATGAAACTAGCAGTAATTGTAGCAACAGCTTTAACAATATTTTTAAGTGGATGTGCTGATAAGCCAAGCAAAATAGAAAAAGTAAGCCCTTGCGCTTGCTACGACATCATACAAGTAGGTTAATATGGCATACGAAGACAAAAAAGTAGACCCAAATTTTATTTTTAAGGCGGAGCGAAACATAAAAGCGTATATGTTTTATGTGATCATTGCTTTAACAATAGTTAGCATAAGTTTATCTGTTGCAATAGCACTACTAACACCTCTTAAAGAGACAAAGCCTGTATTGTTAAAATTTTCAGATGGTGACTCAAGGTTTGTGACAATAGACGATACCAGTTTAAATGTTAGAAACAATGAAGAACTTTTAAAAAGCATACTTGCAGGATATGTGAAAAATAGAGAGCTAATTAATCGCATAGATGATGCCGAGCGTTATAACGAAATACGTACGCAAAGTAGTAGACAGGTATGGGAAGCGTTCGAAAATTTGGTTAGTGATCCTAATTCAATTTACACTACCAAAAACTACTATAGAGATATAAAAATTCTAAACGTAGCGATTTTAAGCCAAAATGTAGCTACGATAGATTTTCAAGCAGAAATTACAAATCCAACTCGCACTGAAGTTAGCTATAAAAAATATAGAAGTGCAATAGAGTATGACTTCCGTAACCAAACTAGTAATTATGCGGACACAATGAAAAACCCAACAGGCTTTATAGTGAACAAATATCAAGTAACGCAGATAATAGATGAAAAGGATAAGAAATGAAAAATTTAATTAGATTATCTTTAATAGCATTATTTGTTTTAAATTTAAATGCAGAACAAGATCAAGGCGGATTAAGTGAAGAACAAATGAATGAAGTCCGCGCAATTATGCGACAGACACAAGAACTAGTTAATGAACAGCAAAAAAATGGCTCAATGGGCGAAGATATTTTTAATGACAAAAACAAGGATATTAATAGCCAAGTTCAATCAAATTTCAAGGTAAAACCATTTGGCATGGGGCAGAACAATCATCCGCAACTAGCAAAATTTAATAATTCTCAACCACAAATGGCTCAAATACCAGAGCAAGATGGAATGGGTGTGGAGCAATCACAAGATATAAGCAAAGAAGAGCTTGAGCTTATGCAAAATGCTATAAGAAATCAGGACTTAAAAGCACTACAAAATAAATTCCACACTAAAAATTATAGCGGATATGAAAATACACAAACAATAAAATACGTACCAAATAAGACGCATAAAATACGTACTCGCCAAGCAATGGCAACAACGCTTATATTTGATAATGATATAGATAATTTTGTATTGGGTGACCAAACAGGATTTAAAGTAGAGCAAATACCAAGCAAAGCAAATGCGATAGCGATAATCCCACAGCTTATAGGAATTGATACAAGTCTAACTATTTTTACAAGCGATGGAAAAATCCACACATTTTATTTGTATTCGACAGATTATAAAAATACGAATGACCCAAGCTTTGTAATTCGCATACAAGACGATGAAGTGCAAAAGGTAAAGCAAGCCAAAGCAAAAGATGAAAGCGATAAATATAAAATCATAAAAGATGGCATAGCAGAGCTAAAAGTGCTAAAGAGCGATATATATACTGGCTATACGCAAAAGGCGAAAAAAGAAAATGAATGGCTTTTGTCAGCAGAAATTTTTAGCGACAAGAAATTTACATATTTTAAATATGCCAAAGATGAAATGCCACAAATTCCTACAATTTTTGCGGTTATCGACAAGCAGGACAGCCCAGTAGAAACAAGAGTAATAGGAGATTACATTATAGCCGAAACCATAAATCCAAAATTTACTATTAAAAGTGGCGATAGCTATGTGTGCGTAGAAAGAAAAGAAACTCAAGAAGAAAGAGATAGAAAAGAAATAAGAAAAAACCTAAATACTGATAAAGAAGCAATAAGACAGCACCAAAAAGAAAACAAAAAAACAATAAATGAAACTAAAGGAATTTAAAATGAAAAAGGGGAATAGACTATTTTTAAGCATAGTTACAATTAGCGTTATATCTGCCCCCCTTTTTGCCACCAATACAGCTACGGCTGAAATATTTGATGACGAAAATATAAGCAAAAAAGCAAAAGATGAGAAGATCAGGAATTTGCAAAATCAAACAAATTTAAATCATCTATTCGAAAATTCAAAATTCCCAGTAGATGATTATATTTATAAAGCTGGCAAGAGAGAGCCAAATGAAGATCAGAATTTAACTGAGATTTTAAACAGACTCGAGAAGCTAGGCAACAAGCAACAAAATGCTTTAAATGAACAAAGAAATCAAAATTTACAAGATCAGACGCCTGAGCAAGATATACAAGAGCAGGAGCAAATGGCACAGCGTGCAAGAGAACAACAAGCCAAGCTTCAAGCCAAACAAGAACAATTGCGACAAGAAATGGCAATAGACAACCAAAGGGCGTATAAAAAACGAATGCAGGAGCTAATGCGAGCGCAAATTTTAGCAAATCGCAATAATGAAGTAAAAAGCGTAAATCAAAACAGCTCAAAATATGGCGTTGATAGCTTTTCAAATCAAAAGCCAGTTGATATAAGCACAAATGAACATAGGCTGTATCGCACAATTAGAGCTGGCAGACTAATCCCAGCAATATTAACCAGTGCAATAAGTTCAGACTTAAGCGGAATAGTTACGGCTCAAATAGAGCAAGATATATATGCCGCAATGGGGCGAGCCGTATTGATACCACGTGGAAGTAAAGCAATAGGATTTTACACCAACGACACCAAGATCGGACACGAGCGATTAGAAATTAGATGGCGAGAGATTATCACGCCACAAGGCATAAACATAATGCTAACAGATGCAATAGTAGCTGATAATATGGGTATGACAGGAGCAGTTGGAGCAGTCAATAACAAATATTGGGAAAGATACGGCATAGCATATTCAATCTCAACAATTACAAATGCTTTGCTTTTAGGCATAGCATCGAAAATTAATAGCGGAAACAATGCAAACAACACCTATGTAAATGAAATTTACTCTAATTCAAGAAGTGATGTAAGTAGTGTGGTTCAAGACATAATTCAACAACAAAGTCAAATTAAACCAACAATTGAAATTAAAAGCGGAAGCCGTATATTTTTAGTACCAACAAATCACATGTGGTTTGCTAAACCTAAAAATGGCGAAGTTTTAATGCAATATTTCAACGATTAAGGAGCAAGCGTGCAACTAGAAGATATTAAAGCGGAAATCAAAAACCAAAACGCTTATAACAAAATTTTGGAGCGTATAGCAAAACAGGTAAAGAAAACCGAGAAAGCTCAAGCAAATGCAGATAAAGAGAAACAAAAGCTTGAGATGTTGCTAGAAGAAAAAAGAAATTTAATGAACCAAGCACCAGACCAAAAGCAAAACGAGCAAGATGAGTGAAAGTATAATTTTAAAAAACATTCTTAGTGTTTTAAAGCCATATCTAAATCTAAACGCAAACGAGCTAATTTTTAATCAGCCTTGCGAAATTAATATAGATTATGGCGACCACTGGGAAGTGGTAAAAGACGAAAAACTAGATGCTAAATTTTTAAATAGTTTTTTAGTCGAGTTGGCAACTAGAAGAAATCAACGTTTTGATGAAAGCCATTGCCACTTATCTTGTGAATTGCCAAGTCCATTTTTGCGATATCGTGTTCAAGCACAGCACAAATCAAGCCTGTTTAATAGCGAAATAGCAATCTGTATAAGGATACCAAGCAAAGAAATTTATCCACTCGAAAGCTTTATCCTAAGTGAAAAATGCATAAATAACGGCTGGAGCTACGAAAAAATAAAAAACTTGATACACGAAAAAAAGAATGTGCTTTTAAGTGGTGGAACAGGAAGCGGAAAAACAAGTTTTTTAAACTCACTAATGGGGGAAATAGACCCAAGCGAGCGAGTAGTAACCATAGAAGATAGCCAAGAACTAAGAGTTGAAAACATAAATAAAACTCAACTTGCCGTCCCTAAAATAGCAACAGAAATTTATAGCTACCAAGTAGCGATCGACAATGCAATGCGTTTGCGACCTGATAGATTATTTCTAGGCGAAATAGATATACGAAACACTTTTTCATTTTTACGTGTAAATAATACAGGACACGCAGGCAACCTAAGCACACTACATGCGAACAACCCAAAAGATGCCATAAAAGCAATAAAAACAAATATTATATTAGGCGGTGGATTATCAAACGTAGATGAAAGTATGCTTGACAGCCTAATAATGACAGCAATTGACTATATCATTCAAATAGCAAGGGTAAAAAATAAAAGAGTAATTACAGACATCCTCAATTTAAAAGAGATAGATATTGCAAGGATGATCGCATGAAAAAAGTATCTAGCCATTTTATTTATTTTACCGAAGCCGATGCAAGAATTTTAACAAAAATGATGCAGGCAAGGAATGAAAGCAAATCTGCGATCGTTAGAAAATTAATTCATGTTGAAAAATATGCACAAACCCTAAAACAAATTGAGATTAATAATGAAATTTTGGCTGATTTTTTGAAAGAATTTAAGCACCTCGGAAAAAATTTAAACCAAATAGCATATCACCTAAATGCTCATATCATAAAAAAAGAAGAAGCTAAAAGCGACTTAGAAAAGACTATGTATGAGTTTTTTGACGCAATAGAAAGACTAAGTAATAAGATCGGTAAGCTAAAAATAAAAATAGACGTAGAACGAACAAAGCAACCTAATAACAAAGAGATAAAAGGATTGCAAAGTGAATAGCAAAGAATTTACAGCTAAAAAGTGGATATTAATATACGTAACATCCCTAATAATGGGGATAATTGCATATTTGGTAGTTGTAAAACTTATTTTCAACCCTGACATAGTAAATGTGCCAATTGTGGCATTTAAAATTTTACAAAATATTGGCACGCCAACGTTAAAAATGAAAGCCTATGTCGCGGTATTTGCACTAATAGCACCACTCTTGGTCGCTATAATTTGGTGGTTAATGCCATATCTAAGAGATAATGAAGATTATGGATCAGCAAGGTTTGCAACGCCAGCAGATTTTGAAAAGATGAAGATAAACTACAAAACAGGACTTGTGCTAGGATGCTTTGATATTGACAGCACAAGCCCAAAATTTATACGGGCAACACAACCGCTCTCAACATTAGTAGTGGCACCTCCTGGAAGCGGAAAAACGGCTGGTATGATTATCCCAAATTTATTAAGTGTGCCGAATTCTTGTGTAGTATTAGACATCAAAGGAGAGCTTTACGCAAAAACGGCAGGCTATCGTCAAAAATATTTTAATAATGAAATCCAGCTATTCTCCCCTTTTAGCTGGGATAATACATTATTTTTTAATCCGTTCGATCATAGCCTAGTTAAAGATTTACAATATCTTCACATAAAAAAATTAGCAGAGCAGATCGCCTCCACAATATTTGTAGGCGAAAAAGGTAGAGAAAACGATCACTGGATAATATCGGCAAAAACAATGTTTGTATTTTTCGCAGAGTATTTTATGCAAAAAGACAAGCACGCAACGCTAGCGCAATTGGCACAAGCACCAAAGGCTGATTATTTCGACTATCTTGATGAGAAATTTGGCGAAGAAGCCATGAAAGAGCCTGATGAAGACGATCCAACGAAACCAAGAGAACGAGATTATGATGTGGATACTTTTAAAATTTGGCTCAAGCAGACTAGTTTTGACGAAACTATAGATGAGAATACGAGAAATCAAGCTAGAGCCTACTCAAAATCTGCCGACAATGAGTTTGCATCGATAAAATCGACATACGATACTTTTATGAAAGTTTTTACAAACCCACAAGTTGCTAGTGCCACCAGCAAAATGAGCTTCACATTTGAAGACCTAAGAGAAAAAAGAATATCGATGTACGTAGTCGTTCAAACCGAAGATATGGATATCCTAGCACCGCTTATTAGAATTTTTGTAGAAACGCTATTTAAAAAGCTTATGAGTGGAAAAGAATGCAGTGATTTAAATAAATTTATTTATGCATTTTTAGACGAATTCGTTAGATTTGGAAAAATGCCATTCTTGCTAGAAGCACCAGCACTATGTAGAAGCTATGGTTTATTGCCTGTATTTGTGACCCAAAGCTATGAGCAAATCAAAAAATATTATGGCGAAGATGATATGAATATCGTTAAAAACAACAGCGGTTATCAAGTAATTTTTGGCATGAACAGCGACAAAGACGCTGAAGACACAAGTAAGCTAATAGGCGATTACACCAACATAAAAATAAGTAAATCGCAAGGCAATATGGATCTTTTTAAAAGCAATATCTCAAAAAGCAAAGAAGCAAAGAAGCTGGTCACAGCACAAGACCTAAAAAATCAGGATAGTAGCGATATTTTGATACTTGTAAAAGGATTTTTTAAAATACCTATCAAGGCGAAAGTGCCGTATTGGTTCAAAATAGAGCAATTTAAAGGGGCAGATAAAGTAGAAGTAGTATCGACCCAAGAAATTATAGAAACAGCAGAAACAACTAAGACAATTACAAATCAAGAACAAACACAAGTAAAAGATGAAAGAAAAGAGCAAAGAGATGAATTATTAAAATCATTAAGAATAAAAATAGATAAAGAGTAGAAATTTTTTAAAAAAATTTATAAATATTACTAATAATTTTAAAGGAATAGTATTTATAAATTTTAAATATTTTTACTTTTTAATATTTTATTATTATATATTTTATTATTTATAAAGTTTTTAATCTAAAATTTAAGTAAGAACCTAAATTTTAGATTAGAGCCTAAAAACTCTAAAAATCTGTCCTAAGGAGTAGAAAATGAACTATGCAGAAAAGCTAAAGCAAGAAGAAGCATATAAAGAGTATGAGATGTATCTTGCAAAGCAATTCGAAGAGAGCCAAGACGGCGAGTTTGAAATCAACGATGATGAAAGCAAGAAGTGGGATTATCTAAAAAAAGACCACCAAAGCCTCGAAATCATAGAAGAAGAAAATGAGCCTAACTCTAACCTATAGCCCAAAAGTTATAGGTTATTAACAGATGTAAAGGATAAAAAATGGCTGATTTTACAAAGTATATCAAGTCAGAACAACAAGAGAGAAAAAGCTGGAACCAGATGGATAACGCTGAAAAGAAAGAGAGCTTTGATAAATACATGAAATATAAGCTCTTTGAAGCCCACAATACAGCAAAAGCAGACTGGCAAAAAGATATGAGTAAAGAAGAAGTCGATAGGACAATTCCATACAACGCAAAGACTGGAGCCACATACTCGAGAGAGACTAGTATGCTATTAAGAGCCGAAATGGCTATAAAGGGTTATGACAAGCCTCAATTTGTGACAATGGAGCAAGGTAACGCAATGGGCGGAATACTAAAGCTAAAACACGATGAGAAAACAGGCGAAATCCTAACCACTAAAAATGGCTTACAAGCTAGAGTCGATGGTGTTAAAATGCTCTATATTGCAGACCATGAGATAAGACCAAAGCTAGACAAAGATGGTAAAGAAATCATGGCTGTTGTTAAAGACAAAGACGGCAATATAAAGTATGACAAAGAGACAGGGGAAGCAATGACCTATGTTGTAAAGGAAAAAATCCCAATTAATCCACGCCTAGAAACAAAAACTCTATATCACGTAAGTCAGTTTGATGGACTAGACGAGAGCAAGATCAAAGAAAGAGATCTAACAGCAATCCAGCACTATAGAGAGCAAGCAAAAAATCAAGATTTTGAAGTAAAAATAGATTACAACAAGACCTTGGGGATAAGCGGAAATTTAGAGAAACAACTAAATAACCTAACGCTAGCTCAAATTAAAGGTGTAGATTATTTTAATCCAGCTAAAAAGATCGACATGACCAAAGAAAAAGCTCAAACCAAAGAGCAAAACAAGGGCATGGAGAGATAAATAGGTCATAAACGAAACTTAGGACAAATAGGGAGCAAAGCTCCCTATTGTTTGTAAAAAGGGAAAAAGATGTTAAGCGATTTTATAAATTTTTTAGGGCTGAGCGACAAAAAGAACAATAGCAAAATTCAAACAAATGTGGGCAACCCTACCACAAAAGAAAATACGGAAAATTTTATCATAGAAATGCAAAGTCCATACTTTGAAGAAGAAATCGCAACAGAAACAATTATAAAAAATAATAAAAAAATAGAAATAAAAAAAATAAAGACTAAAAATCCATTAGGTAATGGGAGAGCACTAATATCAATAAAAACATATATGAAAGAAATAACAAAGGCGTAAAATGGCACAGACAGAAGTAGCAAAAGATATATTAACCGATAGCAATTGGATTAATAAAGTACAAGCCGTTATGCAAGAAAACGTAATGAGCTTATTTGAAAAATTTTATAATGGATCGCATGATTTAGTATATTCAACTGCATCGGAAACTATAATAATTCTTATAGTGGTGTTTTGGCTATTAGGTAGAGTTAAAAATGGCTACCCAACAAGAGATGAGATCTTCGGAGCTATAAAATATTTAATATTGCTATGCTTCATATTTGCAACTCTTAGCTCCTTTAACGCCTATATGGGCGTTTTATACATTTTGACAATCCCAGAGAACGCAATAACCGCAATAGTTAGCTCAATTTTTGAAAATAAAGACTTTGGATCGATTGTTACAGAGTCAGCAAACAGGATCGATAATCTAAGAGAAATGATGTGGAGCTACGGAACAAAAGAGTATTTACAATCGCAAGAGTGGTCATTTCTAGGCATTAGCTTTAATGGTGTGATGGATTATTTATCGGCAGGCGTAATAACAGCAATTCGCATGATACCTTTTTGGATTTTTTATTTAGCATTTTTTATACTTTTGATAGGAATTACAATAGTGATTTTCTTTAGTAAATTTATGGCATTTTTAATACTTAGCACCTTGCCTTTAGTCATACCATTTTTAATAATGCCAAAATTCTTACCATATTTATGGAGCTGGTATAAGCTCTATTTATCATACGCAATTATTGCACCATTAGCATTTATAGCCCTAAATTTAGCAATGAACCCAATTTTAGAACTAGAGAAATACCAAGATTATATAGGCGAACTATTTACTAAACAATTCGAATACCTAATTACAGGATCGATAACCTGCATAACAGCATTGTTTTTATTAAGGAAAATTCCAAGTTGGATCAACGCAGTGCTTGGTACACAGATGGAAAATGGAAGTGGCGGTGTAACTGGTGGAATAGTGGCTGGTGCAGTAGCAGGCAAGACCATATTAAGCGGATTAGCTAGAAAAGCTGGTGGCGGAAGTTTTATAGGCGGAGCAGTAAGTGGATTTGGATCAGCTACAGGAGCTGGAGTAGCAGGACAAATAGCTAGTGCAAGTATAGGAGCAGGTGCAAATTTAATAAAAGATATCGGCGCAGGCTCAAAAGCAATAGGTCAAGGCGTAGGAAAAGCATATGAAAAGTATAAAACATTTCGTGGCGGATATGTAGCTCCATAAAAGTAGGAGAATAAAGCAATGAATAAATTGGTAATAAATATTTATGGTAGTCCAGGAGCTGGCAAAAGTACGCTAGCTAAAAATTTAAAAAAATACATGAGAGAAAAAAGAATAGATGTTGGCTTAATTTCGGAATTTGCAACGGAACTCATCGAAAACAACCAAAAAGAGAGGCTAAAAGACCAGCCATACGTTACCAAAGGACAGATGTTAAATATAGCCAAAGTGCTTAAAGAGCACGACATAGCAATCAGTGACAGCCCTATAGAGCTTGGTAAATTTTATTGCGATCCAAAAGATAAGAAAAGAACAAATGAACTCATAAAAAAATGTAAAAACTTCTATACGAGTATCAACTTCTTTTTAAAACTTGACAAACAAGCCAAACAGGACTACACAATGGAAAGCAGAGTTCACACATACGCACAAAGCCAAAAATTGCAAGAAAGAATGCTGGCTTCGTCTATTCTTAGAGATGAAACGTTTATGATTATAGACAGAAACACGCAAATCAAGGAAGTTTTAAAAATGATTGAAAAATCAAAACAATGGAAAGAACACCAAAATCAAAGCAAAGGATTAGAGCTATGAACGAAAACACAATAATCATAATTGAAAGTCCAAACAAGGTCAATAAGATAGAGCAAATAACTGGAGCAAAAGTTTATGCTACAAAAGGGCATTTCAAAGAGCTTACAAATCAAATAGTGGTTGATTTTAAGAACTATGAGCCAATATTTGATTTCAAAGAAGATAGCAAAAGCCGAATAAATGCAATATTTAACGATTGCAAAGGGAAAGATGTCGTAATTGCGACAGACCCTGATAGAGAGGGATACGGAATAGGCTATATGGTTTATCAAACTATTAAAAATATAGCAAAAAGCGTTAAACGTGCAGAATTTCACGAGATCACAGAGAGTGGAATAAAAAAGGGGCTAGATAGTGCTGTGCCATTTGCAAACTCAAATTTAAAAGAATTTGATAGCTTCAAGGCAAGAGCGGTTGGCGATAAGCTAGTGGGCTTTATCATGTCGCCAACATATATCAACAAGCTAAATGATAAAAACAATAGCGTAGGCAGGGTGCAAACCCCAGCTCTTGCTCTAATTGTCAAGCGAGAATTGGAAATAAAAGAATTTCTGGAAAATAAGGCAAACGCAAAGATCGATTATAAAATAAAAGTAAAACTTAAAACAAAAGACGGCATAGAATTCAATGCGGTAAATGACAATATATTTACTGACAAAGATGAAGCAAATGCCAAAATATCTGAATTAGCTGGTAGTCTAGCAAAGGTATATAAAATTGATGTTAAGCAGGCACAACAAAAGCCTAAAGTACCTTTTAGAACCTCACAACTACAAGAGTACGCAAATAAAAGATTGGGCTTTAGCCCTGACAAGACAATGAGCCTTGCTCAAAAATTATTCGAAAAAGGCTTAATTACTTATCATAGAACCGATAGTAACAGCTTATCAAACGAATTTATAGATGAAGTAGGCGTTAAATTTGGCAGTGAAGAATGGTATGAGAAAAAAGAATATAAAGCAGGAAGTCAAAGCCAAGCAGAAGCACATGAAGCAATACGTATCTCACACATACATGATTTTAACCAAATAGAAGAAATAGCAAAGAAAGAAAGCCTAACGGATGACGAAAAAAGCCTTTATGAGCTTATCTTTTTAAATTCGGTTCAAAGTCAAGCCAAAAATGCGATTAACGAAAATACTATATATGATATAGATATAAAGACGCTAAGCTTCAAGGCAAAAACGAGCAAATGTATCTATAAAGGATTTAAAAACGCTATCGTAGCCACAACTGAAGATGAAGACGACAAAGATAAAGAAGTTCAAGAGATAACATTAAATCTAGCACAAGGCGACGAGCTCCAAATATTAGAATTTAATCTACAGGAAGTAAAAAAACAAGCGCCACAGCACTATAAAGAAAGTAATTTTATATCTCTTTTGGAAAAAGAAGGTATCGGACGTCCAAGCACGTATGCAACATTTCTACCAACACTTATTAAAAGAGAGTACGTAAGCATCGAAACAAAAGGCAAAAATAGCAATATCATAGCAACGCCAAAGGGTATAAATTTTATTGAAACTATAAAAACAAACAACGATGAGTGGATCACACAAAGCGAATTTACGAAACAAATGGAAAGTGTGCTAGATGAAATTAGCAATGGAAAGGTTGACTATTTAGACTTTATAAGACCGCTCCATGAGAAAATGGGTTTCAAAGAGCTAAACGATAGCACACAAAAGCCACCAAGCGAGAAACAACTCGAGTGGGCTAAAAATATAGCACATAGTTTAAATATGCAATTGCCAGACGGCATCGAGAAAGACTGGAAGATTTGCTCTAATTTTATTGATAAAAATAAAGACAAAGTCATAGTGCCACCAAGCGAGAAACAAATAGAATTGGCTAAAAAGCTATCTAAAGACAAAGGAATGGCACTGCCAAAAGATTACGAAAAAAATCTAAAAATTTGTAAAGATTTTATAGACAAAGCAATAAAGAAAAAATAATAAAACAATAAAAAGGAGAAAACATGCATACATATGTGTCAGTAATAGGAAATTTAACAAGGGATGTTGAGCTCAGATACACACCATCAGGGCTAGCCATAGGCAACACAGCTATCGCATCAACATACAAGTACACTATTAACAATGAGAAAAAAGAAGAAATCTGCTTTATAGATACAACTTTTATGGGTAAGACCGCAGAGATCGCAAATCAATATCTCAAAAAAGGGTCAAAAGTTTTCGTAGATGGCAGATTGAAATTCGACCAATGGACAGACAATAATGGACAAAATAGGAGCAAACATAGCATTGTCGTTGATAAAATGGTAATGCTTGATAGCAAAAAGCAGGAAATTAACGAAAAGGAAACGCCGAACGAGCGAGAAGAACAAGCTGAAAAAACCGAGTATGTGCAAGGGGAATGAGCAGTAAAATGCAAAATTTAACCCAAAGCGAAAGAGCTCAAAGCTGGTTATCGGATAAAGATAAAAGAGCCAATATCTACTTCATGAGTGCAAAATATGACGTAGATGATGAGTTTTATACGAGTTTCGATGAGATAAGAGCCGAAATACAAGATTATAGAACACATTTTAAAGGCAAAGTAGTAGTATGCCCTTGCAACGACGGCAAGAAAAGCAACTTTTATAGATACTTTGCCTTAAATTTTAAATCCCTAGAGCTAAAAAAGCTAATTACAACGACGTACAATATTAAAGACCCAAAATCAAAGGGGATGAAAATAGAGATCAGCGAAAGCGGAATAAATGAGACGATGTTAAAAGGGGATGGTGATTTTAGAAGCGAAGAAGTAAGAAATATTATGGCAAGTGGCGATATAATAGTTACAAATCCACCTTTCTCCCTTTTTCGCGACCTAATAGAAATTGTAGAAGAACAAAACAAGAAATTTTTAATAGTTGGCGGAACCTACTCAATTACGTATAAAAAAATATTTGAGCTATACAAAAAGAGTAAAATTTGGCTAGGCAATCATCAAGTAAATATTTTTACACGACCAGACGGCAGTAAGAAGCGTTTTAGCAACATATCATGGTTTACAAATTTAAAAAGTATAAAACACCAAAATGGTATAAGATTAACCCAAAAGTATAAGGGCAATGAAAATAAATACCCAGAGTACGATAATTACAAGATCATAGAAGTCAAAAATTGCAAGGACATACCAATTGACTATGACGGAGTAATTGGTATACCGCTAACATTTTTTTTAAGGCACAACCCAGCACAATTTAAAATTTTAGGCTGTGACTTTGAAATTAAAGACAAATACCCTGAACTAGTTAAACATACCTACAAAGAAAACAACACAAAATCAGCGGTTCTAAAAGGGCAAGAACTTTTTACAAGGATCATCATACAAAGAAAAGGCGGATTAAAGCCTAGAGCAAGAATATTTAATCAATTTTAGGTAGCAAAAGGACAAAAGTGCATGAAGAAGAAAAACAAGCTACAGCTTTTCAATACCCCAGCAAAGCGGTTTATGTGGGTTTTTGCATTTATAAATTTATTTGGGATCGGCATAAATACTATTTTATATCTTTTAAAAAAACCAAATAAAATAGAGACCCTACTCAATGCAGATGCCTTTTTTATAGCTCTCGCTATTATGTGCTATATAATTTTTAACGTAATGCTATATTTTATTATTAAGATAAATTTTATTATTTCAGAAAGAAAAGAATAATTTTTATAAAATACTATTGTTTTATTTATAAAAAAATATTCAATATATAATTTTTATTCTTTATATATTTATTTGAAATACTATTTAATAATTTAATATTTTATTATTTATTAAGTTTAAAAGTATATAATCATTTAAAAATCTAAGGCAAAGGAATAAAAATGATTGTTTCTATATGTAATGAAAAAGGCGGAAGCGGTAAAAGCACCTTAGCTACTAATATAGCGATAAACCAAGGCATAGTAAAAGGCGAACCACTATTATTGGTCGATACAGACCCACAGAAGTCAATAGCTACATTTTTAAACATACGAAACGAAGAAAATCACCCAAAAGCATTTGACTTTGCATATAAATACGGCGAAGAACTAAAAGTATTCCTGCAGGACAACAAAACAAAAAGGGATATAGTAATCGATACAGGCGGACGAGATAGTCGAGAAATGAGAATAGCGATAGCACTAAGCGATATTGTTATAATTCCGACAATACCAAGCCAGTTTGACGTCAGCGTCCTTGATAAAATGGTAAATATAATCAAGATGGCAAAGGAACAAAACACTAATCTGCAAACATATATTGTGATCAATAGAGCGTCCACAAATCCATTTTTAGCCAAAAAAGTAGAAAGTCTCAAGAATTTTATAAAAGAAATTCAAGAAGACTATATAAAACTAGCAGAAACAATTATATTTGAAAGAGAGCGATATAAAATTGCGACCCAGCTAGGACTGAGCGTAGTTGAAATGAACGACGGCAACAAAACTGAACAAGAAATCAAAAATTTATGCAGTGAGATATTTTAAAGAAATGAAGATAATAGTAGCATCGCCAAAAGCGATGTGTAAATTTAAAAAGGGGAAAGAAGAAAAGCATTTTTTATATTTTACTTATAATTTTCATTGAAAAAAATATTTTTTATATTATTTAAATTTTATATATTTTTTAATCATTTATTAGTTTATTTTTGCTTATTTTATTATTTTTTAAGCAAATTTTCACTATAATAAACTAAATTCAATAAGGAAAGGATACAAAATGGAAAAAAACACAAGAGATGAACTAATAAAAGTTGGTGCTTACATAGAGTCAAAGAATGGCGTAGAGTTTAGTGTAAGAATTAGTAAGATAGAAGGCTCAAATGTAACCGTTAGTTGGAGAAATGATTACTACGAAGAAAACTCTCAGGTAATTCCTAAGTCTATCATTAAAGTAGATGGCGATGGCGAATTAAGTGTTCCAAATTGGACAATAAGAAGGTAGTCAGCAGATTGTTAAAATATAGCAAGAAGCAGATATGCGAAGAGATATTTTAAAAGGATAGTAAAGGTAGCGACTATGCGCCGATCGGTGAACCAAAATGTAAAAAAGATAGCGACCGACAGGAGATAAAATGACGATAGAGACGATAAAAGAAATTTTGGGCTGGCTTGATCAACACAGCTGGTATATAATATCCATATTTATACCGATAGGCTTATTTTGTATATTTTATAGCTCCAAGCAAATAGAAAAGGCGAATAAAGAACTTATAGAAAATTTAAAGAAGCTACTTAATGACGAAGAGTTTAATTTTTTGATCGACGATAAAAACAGGACAAAGTACTTACGCAAATTTAACGACATAATCAAAACAGAGATGTCGATAACAGAAGATAAATATATAGCTATTTTGGCAGATTTTCGCGATACGATAAAGGTCGATTTTCAAGAAAAGCTAAGGCTTGACGAGATAAGGAAGCAAATATTATGAAGCCTTTAAGAGAATATAAAAATTTATAATTTTTATCGCTTTTTTGGTATAAATTTAGGAAATTTATTATTTTTAGTTTTGTGAAAAATTAAAAATAATGCTATCTTAATTTTTAATATTTTATTTTTTATTAAGATTAAGAGATTAGAATTTTAAAAAAATAAAAGGGAAAAAGAGATGGATTTTAAAAGAATAAGCAATTCTACTGACAAATTAGATGAATTTATAGCTGGAGCAGATAGTCAAAAGGAGCAATCTACAAAAAAAGGCAAGGTATCGGTTGGAACTAAATTTTCTAAAGAACTAGGCATAAAAATACGCAAGAAATATCCAACATATACGCTAGCAAAATTTATAGAATTAGCATTAACAACACCTATACCATATATAAAAGATGAAGTGCTTGTAACGATCTATGACCAAGCAAAATGGCACAATACGAGCATGAGCGAATTTGTAAGATTTAAAATGGGATTAATAGAAGCCCCACAGCCAAATGACGCAAAAGAGAAAGAGCATCAGCAAAACTATATAGTATTTGTAAGTGAAGCAAAGAAAGAAAAGATAAGACAAATCGCAGAAAGCCTAGAAATAAGTATTTTAACCTATTCAGACATTAAAATTCTAGCAACATACGAGCTAAAAGATATTTTCACATTTGATGAACTAATGCAATTTAAGGCGGAAGCGAACAACTTTGACCTAGATCTGGAAGAGTACATAGCCATGAGAATAAGAGGTTGATAAGCCAAGAAACAAAAATGACTAAAAAAATTAAAAATAACCTTATAAAAATCCATAAAATTTTAGTAAGAATGTTTAAAAATAAAAATAACGATAGCGATAGTAAAAGGCAAAATTTACCTACCCCAAAAGCTGAGCAAATAAATTTTGACGTTCAAAAGCTAGAGCTAGATTATTAGGATAAGTAAGAGTGATCGTAGCTCTAAGCAAAATCAAGCATCCTCATTTAACATAAACCTAAAAGAGTAGCCGATAACGTTCTTTTTAGAGCCTTCAGCAATTTTCTTCTCGAGAACAATCTTTTTAAAGTAGTTTTCGTTTAACTCTTCTATGGCAGGATTTATTACACGGCGATCCAAATCTCTCGTTTCGTATTTTTCAGGAACGCTCATAAATCTTTCGAAATCAGGTCTATTAAAATTTACACACTTAAAGCCATCTTTGTCGGATCTGATATTTTGATATTGTAGTAAGAGGCGATAAAGAGACTTTGCAAATTTACTTCGAATTGAAATAAAATCGTGTAAATTTATTCTCATAAATTTTAGAGTACCAAATAAAATATCGAGAGCTTCTGTATTTAATTTAAATTTTAAAATTTGCGTATTTCTAAAAGCTTTAATAGAAATGAAAAAAACTCCAGCCGTCATAATTTCATCATTATTTGTAATCTCTAAACTTTTGTAGATTGCCGATCCGTTTTCGCCTAAAACCTTTTTACAAAACTCAAGCACCTCGTTATTAAAACGAGTTTTATTTAGACCTTCAGCAAAGAATTGTGATATCTTAGAATACGGCATTTCAATATAATTTCTGCTATCCGAATACCCCAATTGCTTTGCATACCAGCAAATAGTAAAGAAAATATCATAATCCCTAGATGTAAAATTTACTGGAAACAATATAGAATTCATTTTATTACGGAAAACGAGCGTTCCATTGCTTTCTATATGAGCGACTCTTGTGGTTTTAAGCACGAAATTACCTTTCTCAAAATAGAAAGACATTTCACACATTTTTTTTACCTCAAAGTTCAATTTTAGAATCTCGATAGTAAAATACGTTCAATTTATTACAGCTTAAAATTTATAAGATCAATCAGCCTAACATCCTCGCTTCTTACGATTAGACTTTTAGGTAGCTCAAATTTTTTTATCACTTCGCACTCTTTTTCTCTCATTTCGCCATCATCTTTTTCATGATCAAATCCTAATATATGAAGTAATCCATGTGTAAAAAGTAGTGCGGTTTCGGCCTCTTCACTATGATTTAGCTCAGTGGCTTTCTCTTTTACCATATCTTTGTTTATAACGATTGAGCCAAGTGGGGCATGAATGACAAGTTCAAGCGGAAAGCTTAAAACATCTGTCGTTTTATCAATGCCTCGCTCAGTTTTATTCAGTTCTCTCATCTCTTCTCTACCGACAAAAACCAGTTCGATTTCTCCTAACGTCAAATATTCACAAATTTCATCTAAAATTTTTGGATAGCTCTCTTCGCAAAGTATCATTTTAGGCTCTTTCCTTAGTAACTTTTTGTATAATTCTAGCAAAAATAAAAGGCAAAATATGAAAAAAGCAGTTTGTATAATGAGCGGCGGTATGGATAGTACGCTTTGTGCTGTAATGGCAAAAAAGGCTGGATATGATATCGTAGCACTTCATTTTGACTATGGCCAAAGAACGATGAAACGTGAAAAACTTGCATTTAACGAAATTTGCGAGAGATTAGGTATTGCAAAAAAGATAAGTTTAGATGTTAGCTTTATTGCCCAAATAGGCGGAAATTCTTTAACCGATGAAAGCTTGCAAATAAGAAAAGACGGAGTGGAAAAAGATGCGCCAAATACTTACGTGCCTTTTCGAAATGGTATTTTTATCTCGGTCGCTGCCGCACTTGCGGAAAAAGAAAATGCACAAGCTATCTATATCGGTGTCGTAGAAGAAGATAGTTCAGGCTATCCTGACTGCAAAGAAAGCTTCATAAAAAGTATAAACGAGGCTATAAATTTGGGTACATCGCCTAGTTTCTCGTGCGAGATAATTACTCCACTTGTAAATTTAAGCAAAGCTGACATCGTAGCAAAGTCGCTTGAGCTTGGCTCGCCACTAGAGCTTACTTGGAGTTGCTACGAGAGCGAGGACGAGGCATGCGGACTTTGCGATAGCTGCAGGCTAAGGCTAAATGGCTTTAAAAAGGCAAACGCCACTGATAAAATCGCATATAAAAATCAAAAATTTTCCTTATGAGTCTTAAAAGTGGCAAACAGATATCTTGCTTTGCTACGTTTTACTATATTTAAACATTTTGGAAATTGATATTTTTTCTAATCAACACATTTTATTAAGCAAGAGTATTTAACAAATTTAAAGATATATCAACGTTTAGGCTCTTTACCTACCAAAAACATAAATTCTCAGTCAAGTTTGCCAAAATTTAATAAAGAAGATTAAAAAGTAGTTGACAAATTTAGCCAAAACGCACTAAGTATAAGGTAAAAAATTTATAAGCAAGTGGTCACTACTACGGCTTTTTAGTGATCTTATTTTTTCTTATTGTCTTGTTTTTTATTTTGATCGCTTTGGATTTTTTCTAAATTTATATATCCCATTTCAACGAGTTTATTGTAAATTTGAGCGATTTTTGGTCCAGCCGCACTTCCACCATGGCCACCATGCTCAATAACCATTGTGATGACGTATTGCGGATCTTCATAAGGTGCATATGTAGTCATCCATGCATGGGATCTTTGCAAATACGCCATATCCTCTTCTTTCATACGTTTCTTTTCAGTTTGAGAAATTCCAACAACCTGGGCAGTACCTGTCTTTGCGGCAACTTTAACTAGGCTTCCAATAAAATGCCTATTTGCCGTTCCTCTTGGGTGATTTGCCACTTCATACATTGCATGCCTAATGGCTGGTAACTGTGATTTTTCAAACGGCGTAAAAGCATCATCTGTTGGCGTAAAATCAACATCATTGTCATCAATGCTCTTTAAAAAATGTGGAGTCACATTTAGCCCAGTTGCAAGGCCTGCTGTATATTTTGCCACTTGCATAGGCGTGACCAAGAAATTTCCCTGTCCGATAGAGGTGATGAGGGTCTCGCCTTGAAACCACGCTTTACCATACTTCCTCATCTTCCACTCTCTACTTGGCAAAGTCCCCACAAACTCATTTGGCAAATCAACCTCGGTTTTTCTACCAAAACCCATACGCTCAAGTATCGGTACAATAGCGTCGATCCCTATCTTTTGACTACCTTTATAAAAATAATCATCACAGCTCTCTCTAATTGCCGTATTCATATTAACATTTCCATGTCCATGAGAGTTCCAGCAGCGGAATTTACGCCCTCCAAGCTCATACGAGCCACTACAAAAAAAGCTATCGTATTTACTCATGCCATTATCCAAAAACGCAAGCGCCATACCCATTTTTACGACAGAACCTGGCGGATAAAGGCCGTTTATTAGCTTATTTGTAAAAGGATGATCGACGTTTTTTACAAGCTCTTCCCATTCAGGCTGAGAAATTCCAAGCACAAATGGGTTTAGATCGTACTCTGGAAAGCTACCAGCAGCTATGATAGCGCCATCTTTTAGACTCATAACTATGACACTTCCTGCATCCTTGCCAAAGACATCAGCGACAAATTGCTGAAGCTCAAGATCGACTGCAAGCTTGATGTTTTGACTTTGTGGTGCTTGATAGCTTATCTGCTCGATCTCTTCATTTAAGGCATTTACCTTTATCTTTTTAAATCCTTGAATTCCTTGTAAGATCGGATTATAAAACCGCTCCACGCCACTTCTTCCAATATAATTTGTAAGCTTTGTCAAAGGATCATTATCCATATCTTTTTGATTTGCCCTACCGACATAGCCGATGATGTGAGAAGCTAGATCGTTATACGGATAGTGGCGTTTTGAAGCGGGTCTTATCTCTAAATTTTCACGCAAAGAAAGTGATGCAAAAAATGGTAAAAATTTATCATAATCAATAAATTCGACCACATTTATAAAATCTTGGTTATAAGCTGAGTCATTTTTTATGTATTCATTTTTAAGCTTTGTAACATTTAGATCACTAAATAGTGAGCCAATGTAGGCTAGCTCATCATCTAAAATTTTTACCTTTTTATTAGCACTTAAATGAGGTCTAATGGATACCGAAAAGCCAAGACGATTAACAGCCATTGGCTTATCATGTGCGTCAAAAATAATGCCCCTAACTGGCGGAATATAAATAGTCTTTATCGCGTTTTGTTCTGCGATCTCGTTGTAGTAAGTATTTGAGTTGATGCTTAGGTGATAAATTCGTCCCAAAAGTATAATCCAAAAAAGAGCGATCACACTAAAGACGATGCGCATCCTCATAGCACTTTATCCCTAAAAAGAACGATAGCAAGGATACTTTCAAATGCTATAAAAAATAGATATTCAGTCGAAAATGCTAAATTTTGCTCATTTAAAACATAAGCAAATAGGTTATTTATAAGAAAAGTCAAGACGTATCCAGCTGCTACAAAGATGATAAGTAGGCAGTTTCGCCACTTCATCGTGGTATAGAGCCAGTCTAAAATAAAATTATAAAAAAGCAAAAATGCAATAATCGTTGAAAAAAGATGAAATCCATGGATTTGCTCAGCAAATATTATAAAAATTATCGCAAAGTACCAATTATGCTTAAACTCGTCGTATTGCTTTTGTTTTCTTGAATACTCCAAAATCATATAAGTAAAAAAAATACCAATGAATGGCGGCAAGAAACCAAATTGCGTAGTTGCGATCTCATATGAGAATAAAAAAATAGCCCACCAAAATTCTTTAAAAATTTTAATATCTAAGCTGCTTATGGTTTGCATTTTATCTACCAAGAGCATTATTTATGATAGCTTCTCTAGCCTTTTCGATACCGCTTTTATTAAGAGTTGAGACCAAGATGCCGCTTGGATCAAATTTCATTACCGCACTCTTTTGGCTTTGATTTAGCTTATCACTTTTTGTATATAAATTTAAAATTTTCTGATCAGCTCTTAAAAAGCTTTTTAGATAAGCATCTACATTTACGTCTATATCTAAATCAAAATGCCTAGCATCAATTAGATGTATAAAAAGTCTAATGTCGCTTCTAAATTTCAAAAACTCATCTAAATTTTTACGCCATTCATCATGCTTTGACTTTGCCACTTTTGCGTAGCCAAAGCCTGGTAAATCAACCAAAATAAGCTTAAATTTATCTTTTTCGCCCTCTTCTTTTTCCTCACAGAACTCAGCCTCAAAGAAATTTATAAGCTGAGTTTTGCCAGGAGTCGATGAGCTTTTGGCTAGATTTTTTTGATTTACAAGTGTATTTATGAGGCTGCTTTTACCAACATTTGATCTACCCAAAAAGACAACTTCGCTTGTTACGAAGCTTGGAGCCTCTTTTATACTTGGACTTGATGTGATAAATTTAGCACCTAGTGGCCTTATCACTTATCTTTTTCCTCTACCTGAAAAATAAATTTAACAGGCCTTTTTTCATCACTATTTACGCTATATGTGCCATCTTTTTGATTAACAACTATCTTTTCGCCATAAACATTCTTATCAGTTTCTACCTCGTGCAAATAGCCATTTCCACTAACAGTATAGATCTGTTTTGCTGGCTCATATGTAAGAGTATTGCCTTTGCCGTCGTAGTGCTTATCTTTTATAAAAATTTTAGCTCTAGCATTGCCAGTGGCCACATATTTTATAGGTTGGCGTTTTTTATCAAAATAGACGACCACTTTATCTGCCTTAAGCTCATCAAATGAGCCCTTTTTGATATTTACATTACCTATAAATTCACTAGTTTGTTTATTCTCATCCGCAAAAAAATCATTTGATGTGATTTCAACTTGCTCTGCATTTAAAAATGTAAAACCCAATATCACCGCTAAAATCGCTGATTTTCTTCTACCCATGCCCTTAACCCTTTTACCTGCGTTTGTTTTTTGCCAAGATCATAGCTTCCACTCTCACCCAGCGCCTTATCATTATTTCTTATGAGTGTGAAATTTGCTTCAGATCTTACTATTTTTGTTTTTGTTCCATATATCACTTCGTCACTTATAAATCTCAAACTATCGTTGTTTTCATAGTTTGCATTCTTTTGAAAGATGATTTCGTCATTTTGTGAGATTGCTTTGTCTGAGCTTAGAAAATGTTTTAAATTTCCTCTTAAAATTTTTGCTTTAAAACTCAAAAATTCATCTTTATCGTTGTATCTATTTAGCTCATCAGCCTCGTAGACTCCGCTTATTTTCGTGGAATTTATCTCATAATCTATCACGTCATTTATCTGCATATTTGATATCTTTGTGTCGATCTTTAAAACATTTGCAAGATATGGATCTTGGGCCGCCAAAAATATCATCACGACACTAAAAATAGCCACGACGAAGTAGAAAATTTTTACAACCAACGCTTAGACCACTCGTCATATAAATTTTCTGATTTTATAATAAGCTCAATCATCTCTCTAACCGCGCCATTGCCACCTTTGTGCTTTAGTTTTGTCTTTACATCAAGCTCTTTTATCGCGTCTTTTGGCTTAAAGCTCCAAGCAACTGCGTTTAAAATTTTATAGTCATTGTAGTCATCGCCGATAGCTGCTGCGTTTTTAAAGCTAAGCCCTTCAAATTTTAATATCTCACTCGCCACTTCAAATTTATCACCAACTCCTTGATAGACGTGATTTATCTTTAGATCCTCTGCTCTTCGCTCAACGATGGCTGACTTTCTTCCAGTAATGATAGCTACTTTTTTGCCAAGCTTCAGCCAGCTTTCTATCGCGTAGCCATCTTTTACATCAAAAAATTTAAGCTCTTCACCATTTGCATTGTAGATGATCTTGCCATCAGTCAGGCAGCCATCAACATCTAAAAATATAATCTCTATCATAAAACACCCTTTGTGCTTGGCGTGCCTATTCTTGCGTTTTTAGCAAGCGCTCTACGAAGTGCGACGGCGAATGATTTAAATGTTGCTTCGATGATGTGGTGAGTGTTTTTACCACGAATTTGATTTAGATGAAGCGTGATGGCTGAATTTATAGCAACTGCCCTAAAAAATTCCTCCACAAGCTCAGTGTCAAACTCCCCTACTTTGGCATTTTCATTAAAATTTTCATATACAAGATAGGCCCTGTTGCTAAGATCTAGTGCGCAAAAAACAGCAGCTTCATCCATAACGACGCTCGCCTCACCAAATCTCTCAACGCCACTTAAAGGATACAAGGTCTCTTTTAAAAGCTGTCCCAAAACTATGCCTACATCCTCAACGCTGTGGTGAAAATCCACATGCGTGTCGCCCTTGCATGAAATTTCAAGATCGAGCAAAGAATGCTTTGTAAAAGCTTCAAGCATATGGTCAAAAAAGCCTATGCCAGTGTTTATCTTTGCAACCCCAGAGCCATAAATTTTAAGCTTCATTGAGATTTGTGTCTCTTTTGTATTTCTAGTTAGTTCTAAAATTTCTTCTCTCACGCCCTAACCTCTTACTATAAATGCACCTTGGAATTTACCGCTTCTTGCGTAATCCCTAGCCTCGTCCTCACTTCTAAAGCCATTTAAAAATACTCTATAAATGGTAGATCCATCTATAGTAAATGTCCTGACTACCGACTTGTAACCATCTATGCTTTGATGTTCTCTTTGATATCTGTTTGCGCCCTCAAGGTTTTTAAATGAGCCAATTTGCACCATAAAATCTCCACCTACAACCCGTTGCTCTGACGAAATAATAATGCCTCCAGTTGGAGCTGTCGGAGAGACTGGATTTGGCACTTTTATACCAGTGCTTGTTGGTTTTGTTTGAGTATTAATGCTTGCAATAGCATTAATATCTTCATTAAAGCCTATGACTTCCATACTGACTGGAGCTGTGCCTGTACCGATAATATCAAGTTTAGTTGCAGCCGCCTTTGAAAGGTCTAAAACTCTATCGTCCACAAAAGGTCCACGATCATTTACACGAACAACGACGCTTTTTTGATTTCTTAAATTTGTTACTTTAAGGATCGTATTCATCGGCAAAGTTTTGTGTGCTGCAGTCATGTTGTACATATTATAAATTTCACCGTTTGAGGTTGTTTTGCCATGAAAATTTGGACCATACCAGCTTGCTGTGCCGCTTGCCCTATCACCCACGCTTACAACGGTTGGGTAGTAAGTTTTGCCATTTATCGTGTAAGGCCTCATTGTTGCTTTTTGGATAGAAGCTGAATTGTTGCCCTTTACATTAGTTGGGCCACTTGGTGTAAATGGCGCCCCGCTCCAAGAGCAGCCAGTAACTAGAAGAGTAAAACTTAGTCCTATATAAAATTTTAGGCTCTTATGGTATGACAATATTTGCTCCAACATTTAAATTTGAACTAGCAAAAGAATTTGCATCTTTTAAATCTTTTTCACTCACATTAAATTTTTTAGATAAAGAAGCTATCGTGTCACCAGTTTGGACTATATAGTTTTGAGATTTATTTTGTGCGGAAAATGGAATAATTAGTTTTTGATTATAGCTTACGGCATTTGTGCTAAGCTCGTTGTAGTCCTTGATCGCTCTATGACTAACACCTGTTTTTTTAGAGATAGAAAGTAATGTTTCGCCTTTTTTTACAACGTAGGTATAAAAATTGTTTTTACCATTAAATGGCTTGAAATTTTCTGCAAAAAGCTGCTTTTTATTTTCAGGGATATAAACATAATAATCTTTTAGAGTTGGTGGAGTAAATACAAATTTTAAATGCGGATTGTTATTTTTCATCTTTTTTGTACTAAGACCGATACTATCGCCTATTTGAGCTAAATTTGTACCGCCAGGTACTTTTACTTTTACAAGCTTTAGTCCTCCGTTTATGTTTAACAAAGATGAATCTTTAGACATTAGGAAGTCCGCGTCTTTTGCAGTATATGCTGCTCTTAAAATTTTAATAACAAAATTTCTAGTTTCGGCTGGAAGGTATTTTTTCTCAGCATCAAGAAGCGTTACAAGATCATCTGTGCCAGCTTTTTGTATAGCTCTTTTTAAGGCTCCATCGCCGCAGTTATAAGCCATAGCTGCTAGATACCATTTGCCAAATTGATTTTTAAGCGACTTTAGATAATTTGTAGCCGCAATAGTAGACTCTACTGGATCTTTTCTCTCATCTACATATTGACCCACTTTTAAACCATGAAGTCTAGCCGTTTGCTCCATAAACTGCCACATACCAGTAGCTTTTGCGTTTGAGACTGTGTGATTTGAAAAGCCTGATTCTATCATTGCCAGATAAAAGAATGACTCAGGTACGCCTGATTTTTTGATCTGCTCTTTTACCATCGGTATATACATATAACCATTTTTTAGAGCTTCTGTAAATGTTTCAAGTTGTGATTGTTTGATACCTTGCCTCATCTTTGCATAGTGAGAAGTCTTCATAAAGCTAGCATCAATGTCCAGCTCTTTTAAAATTTTTACCTGAGTGTCGTATGAGCTCTTTTCAGGTGTATTTGCTAGTAGCAAGGTACTACATGCAAACATTAAAAATATTTTAAGCATTGCTTTCATTTCTATCCTTTTTTCGTGTCAAAACTTAAGATGCTAGCATCTTAAACAAGTGCAACGCTCAAAATTTAAGCAAAGCACTTAAACAACCTTTTGGCATTATTTGAAGTTTTTTCACAAACAACTTCAAACTCAAGGTTTAAAATTTCAGCTATCTTTTTAGCAACAAATGTCGTAAACGCCGGCTCATTTCTCTTACCACGATTTGGCTCTGGCGTGAGATAAGGAGCGTCAGTTTCAATAACTATCCTATCAAATGGGATTTTTGGCAAAATTTCAACTAAATTTTTAGCATTTTTAAATGTTAAAACACCGCCTATGCCAAAGTAAAAATTCCCAAATTTACAAAGCTCTAAAAGAAGTGGCGAAGCATTATAACAGTGCAAAATCGATCCAGCTTCAAGCTTTAGTGCATACTCTTTTAAGATATTAAAAGAGTCCTCATTAGCCTCCCTAATGTGAAGAATAACGGGTTTTTTTAACTCAACAGCCAAATCAAGTTGAGCTAAAAAAATACGTTTTTGATCCTCTTTTTCTTTTATCTTTTCATTTTCATCTTTTGGTAAGCGAAAGTAGTCAAGACCGCATTCACCAATCGCCACACACTTTTCATCTTTAGCAAAATTTCTTAAAATCTCAATACTAAAACTCTCTTTATCATATGGATGAACTCCAGCGGCAAAGAAAATGTCAGAATTTTCATGCGCTATTTTAGCTGCTTTTGGTAAATCATTGATATCAGCTCCCGGGATAATAAAGCCCTTTAGCCCTAAATTTCTAGCTTCATCTAAAATTTTATCAAGGTCAGGATCATAAACTTTACTATCCAAATGACAATGTGTATCTATAATCATAAAGCTATTTCTACTCTGTTTCTACCATTTTCTTTTGCGGTGTAAAGTGCCGAATCGCAAGCCTCAAGCATATCATCTATCTCGCAATGCCCATTGCCAAAAGATACACCTATAGATATGGTCACTCTTATTTTTTGTTTCTTTATAACTACTTCATTTTCAGCCACTTTGGCTCGTAAATTTACAAAAAATTTAACAGCTTCTTCTCTGCTTATCTTTTTAAGCACGACGCAGAATTCTTCGCCGCCAAATCTAGCAACGATGTCACTTCCTTTTGTATTGTCATTTAAAATTTTTGCGATTGATTTTAGTATCCTGTCTCCACCATCATGGCCATATGTATCATTTATCTTCTTAAAATAATCAACATCAATCATCGCAAAAGCATAAGACTCATTGGTCTCTTCAGCTGCTTGGATATACTCTTCCACGTCGGAATAAAAAAATCTTCTATTATAAACCCCAGTCAAGAAGTCACGATTTGCAAAATTTGCTATCTTGTTTATATTTTCCATCGCTTCGATCGTGTTATTAACACGGCATATTAGCTCTTCTTTTGAAAATGGTTTTGCTATAAAATCGCTCGCACCATTTTTTAAAAATATTGACGCGTCGGTCTTTTCACTAGGCGATGTCATAACGATTACACCAAGACTATTTTTATCTTTTTCTTTTCTAGCCTCTTTTAGAACTTCAAGACCGTCTTTCACTGGCATTCTATAATCAGTTATTATAAGATTTATATCAGGATTATCCGCAAAATAATTCATTGCCTCTTCGCCGTGAGCTGCGGCTAAAACTTTAAACTGAAGGCTAGTTAATATCTTTTTTATCATATTTCTAAAAGGAAGCGAGTCTTCGACAACCAAAACCTTGTATTGTCTATTTTTGCTCAGTCTATTTATCATTTGGAAGATATAGTTGATATCGTCCATATTTCCTTTATAAACATAATCCACAATATCTTTATTTATAAAATTTTGCCTTGTTTCATCATCAATGCTACCTGTTAAAACGATAGCCGAAAGCCCTTTGGAAAGCGCATAATCAACAATCTCTCCATTTGGAGCATCTGGCAAATTTAAATCCAAAATAGTCATAAAATAATCTTTATCATGCTCATTAATTAGCATTTGAGCCTCGGCAAAACTATATGCGACATCAATTGCCATCTCATCAATAGTCTTTTCCATTTGCATAACAATCAGCTTTGCTAACGCCTTATTATCATCAACTACAAGGATTCTTTCCATATTATTCCTACAAAAATTTTTATCAAATTAGTGGCGATTTTATCAAATAAATTTATTTATAAAGCTTAAATTAATAATTTAAATTAAGCTACTTTAAAAGCCCTTTCGCAAAATTTATTGCCTCTTCACTTATGTGCTCACCGCTTATCATACGTGCTAATTCGCTCACTCGTTCATCTTTATCAAGCTCTCTTACGACCGAGTTTTCACCGTGACGCTCTACTAAAAAGTGTGAATTTGCCTTTGAGCTAAGCTGCGGCTGATGTGAAATGGCAAAAATTTGATAAAAATTTGCAAGCTTAAGCAACACATTTGCGATACTCATCGCTTCTTTTCCACTTAAATTTGCATCTATTTCATCAAGTATGATGACATCACCGCCCGTTTTTGTAATCTCACTAGATGCGGCTATAAAAGCCAGCCTTAAGCGATTTAGCTCGCCTGAGCTTAAATTTTTAAGCGAAGTCTCATTTAAATTTAGACAAATCTCATCAACGCCCAAAATATCAAGCTTTTTAGCCTCAATACTCAGCGTAATATCTGGCATATAAAGCTCTTTTAAATATGAATTTATCATACTCTCAAGCTCTTTTAAATTTACGCCCCTTGCCTTGCTTAAAGCGTCAGCTAGCTCATTTGTCTTTTTGCTTAAAATTTCAAATTTCTTCTCTAGCTCGCTCTTTTCAAAGCTTAAATTTTCATATCTGGCAAGCTCTTTTTCCTTTTTATCAAGCGCTTCTAATGCCTCTTCCTCGCTGCCGTATCTTCTGATGATGGCATTAAGAGCCTCTATCCTATCAAGCACACTCTCCACGTCGATATCGTCAAGTTCCTCCATATTTAGGCTATCTCTTGCGACTCTTAGCTCATTCATCGCATCTTCAAAAAAGCCATTGTCAAGGCCACTGATGCTTAGCGCCTCATTTACGCTATGCTCTAGCTCAAATATCCGCTCAGCTCTAGCCCACGCCTCATTTATCTTATCCTTTTTACTAAGCCTTTTTTTAGTCTCCATAAGCTCTTCAAACTCGCCTTTTTTAGGCCCAACACTTCTTATCTTCTCGATCTCAAAGCTAGCAAGCTCCTTTAGCTCCTCGACCTTTTTCTCTTCCTCTTTTATGGCGGCTAGCTCTTTTGAAATTTTAGAAAATTCCAAAAACACCTCTTCAAATTCTTGTTTTATCTCTTTAAATTTCTCATTTTTTGAAATTTCTAGCCTATCAAGTAGATTTAGAAATTTCTCATTTTCAAATTCATTTGCCTCTTTTGCCGAGAGATATTTTATGTGCTCGCGCGCCACTTGGGCTAAATTTTTCTTTGAGATGGCTTGTTGGTTTATAAAATATCTCGTGCTCTTATCTTTTAAAAGCTTGAAAATATTGACCTCTTCGTTTTCTATGCCAAACTCGTCAAGCTCAAATTTATGCTCCACGTCAGCTTCAATGAGCCTTGCCTCGCTATCTTTTAGCCCAAAAACAGCCATTATGGCGCTCATTAGCACAGACTTACCAGCGCCGCTAACGCCCGTAAATACACTAAGACCCTCTTTGAAATTTAGCTCGACATTTTTAAAATTTAGATAATCTTTAATCAAAATTCGATCAATCATTATAACCCCAGTGAAGTTTCTCTTTTAAAATTTGAAAATAATCCCTGCCAATATGGCGTATCAGCCTCGCTTTTTTATCGCTGAGGCTCATGCTAACGGCTGAAATTTTACTCATATCAAACCTATCTTGCCCATCAAGTACCAAAATCGCGTCACTATTTGTTCTAAATTTGACCGTGTGATTTTTCGTAAGCACGACCGGACGCTGTGTAAGTGAGTGCGAGCAGATAGGAGTTACTGTGAAAACTTCGCTTAATGGATAGATAATAGGGCCATTTGCGCTCATGTTATATGCCGTGGTTCCAGCAGGTGTCGCTACTATAACGCCGTCTCCAAAATATGAATTAAAATACTTTTCATTTAAAAGTGCCTCGATATGTGTCATCGAACCGCCATTTTTACTAACGATAACCGCATCATTAAATGCTATCTTTTGCTCAGTTTTGCCATCATTTTTATGAAGCGCGACGTCAAGCATAAAAGGCATTTCTACTTCAAATTTACCATCAAAAAAGTCTTTAAAAAATTTCTCACTTTCATTAATCATTATGTCGGTTAGAAATCCAAGTCTACCAGCGTGTATGCCAAGGACAAGTGGCGAGATGTGAGCTAGCTTTCTACAAGTTGAAATGATCGTTCCATCTCCGCCAAGAGTGATCAGAAATTCACACTCTTTAGCTAATTTTATAAGCTCAAAACCACTTTTTTCTATGCGCTTAGCACAATTTTTTTCAAGCAAAATTTCTGCGTTATACTTTTTTAAAATTTTTTCTAATTTTTCTAAATCTTGCCTAAATAATGGATAATCTTTAGCAATAAGTCCTACTTTTTTTGTGCAAAAAGTATTAAATTTTTGTTCATTTTTCATGTAAATGATTGTAACATATTTTATTTTAACAAAGCTTTTCAAAAGAAAAAAGCGATTATAATTGCCTAAAAAACATTGCAAAGGAGCATTTTATGCGAAGTCATTATTGCACCGATCTTAGTAAAGCTGATATCGGCAAAGAAGTAATACTTTGTGGCTGGGCAAACACATATAGAGACCACGGCGGCGTTGTTTTCATTGACTTAAGAGACGTTAGCGGACTTATACAATTAGTTTGTGACCCTGCTGATAGCAAAGAAGCACACGACGTGGCTGCAAAAGTAAGAGATGAATATGTCTTAAAAGCAAAAGGAAAAGTAAGGGCTAGAGGCGAAGGACTAACCAATCCAAAGCTAAAAACTGGCGAGATAGAAGTAATAGTAAGCGAGCTAATCATCGAAAATCCAAGCGAGCCACTACCATTTATGATAGGCGATGAGAGCGTAAACGAGGATATCAGGCTAAAATACCGCTTTTTAGACCTTAGAAGCGAGCGCTTACAAAATATCTTTAAAATGCGTTCTCGTGCAGCGATCGCAGCTAGAAACAGCCTAGACAAAATGGGCTTTATCGAGTTTGAAACTCCTGTTTTAACACGCGCGACTCCAGAAGGTGCGAGAGACTATCTAGTGCCAAGCCGTGTATATCCGGGTCAATTTTACGCACTCCCACAAAGCCCACAGCTATTTAAACAGCTTTTGATGTGTTCTGGCTTTGATAAATATTTCCAAATCGCAAAATGCTTCCGCGACGAAGACCTAAGGGCTGATCGCCAACCAGAATTTACCCAAATAGATATCGAAATGAGCTTTGTAGAGCAAGAAGATATCATAAATATGGCTGAAACGATGCTAAAAGATATATTTAAAGCCTGCGGATACGACATCAAAACGCCATTTAGACGCATGAGCTACAAAGAGGCCACTGAGACTTACGGCTCAGACAAGCCAGACCTCAGATATGATTTGAAAATGGTCGATGTAATTGATATTTTTGAACGTTCAAGCAATGAAATTTTTAGCTCTATTGCAAAAGACAAGAAGAAAAACCGTATCAAAGCGCTAAAAGTACCAAATGGCGACAACATCTTTAGCAAGCGCGAGATGAATAGATTTGAGGAATTTGTACGTAAATTTGGCGCACAAGGGCTTGGCTACTTCCAAATGAAAGAAGAAGGACTAAAAGGCCCACTTTGCAAATTTTTCGAGCAAAGCGATCTTGACGAGATCATCTCAAGATGTGAACTAAAAGTTGGCGATGTCGTATTCTTTGGTGCTGGCAAGAAAAAGATCGTACTTGATTATATGGGAAGATTTAGAATTTTCCTAGCTGAACAAATGGGTATCATCGATCAAGACAAGCTTGAGTTTTTATGGGTGCTTGACTTCCCAATGTTTGAGCAAAATGACGATGGCAGCTACTCTGCTATGCACCATCCATTTACTATGCCAAAAAATATAGACGAGCCTGATCTTGAGGACATCCTCTCTATCGCTCACGATGTCGTACTAAACGGCTTTGAGCTTGGCGGCGGAAGTATAAGAATTCACAAAAACAACATCCAACAAAAGGTCTTTAAACTTCTTGGCATAGATGAAGCGGAGCAGCGTGAGAAATTTGGCTTCTTGCTTGATGCCTTGACATTTGGCGCGCCTCCACATGGTGGTATCGCGATCGGCTTTGATAGGCTAAATATGCTTGTAAATAAAGCAAGTTCGATCCGTGACGTCATAGCCTTCCCTAAAACACAACGTGCTCAGTGCCCACTAACAAAGGCACCAAGCCACGCTAGCAATGAACAGCTTAGGGAGCTAGGACTAAGGATAAGAGAAAAAGAGCAAAAGGCTTAAAATTTTTGCAATAAATTTAGACTTTTAGATGTCTAAATTTGAGTTATTTTATTTAAAGATTAAATTTTTGAGATAATTTTGGATGTTGTGCAGAAAATTTCATCCCAAAGCTAGACATATAGTCTGCTACAGGGCGAAATTTTCAAACTCATTCAAAGGCGCTCAAAAAATATAAAAAGGGAAAGAATGAAGAATTTATTTTTAATCATCGGCGCTCCAGGTAGCGGCAAAACAACAGATGCATCGATCATCGCACAGCAAGATGAGAAATTTGCACACTTTTCAACTGGCGATCTTTTAAGAGCTGAAGTTGCTAGTGGTAGTGAGCTTGGTAAGCTAATAGACGGCTTTATCTCAAAAGGAAATTTAGTTCCGCTTGACGTTGTCGTAAATGCGATCGTATCAGCCATTAAAGGCTCAGAAAAATCAAACATCATAATAGACGGCTACCCAAGAAGCGTTGAACAAATGGCAGAGCTTGACAAGGTATTAAGCGAGCAAAAAGAAATTTCTCTTAAAGGCGTCATCGAAGTAGACGTTAGCGAAGATGTGGCAAGAGCAAGAGTGCTCGGCCGTGCAAGAGGTGCTGATGACAACAACGAAGTATTTAACAACCGCATGAAAGTATATCTTGATCCGATCGTGCCCATCCGTGAATTTTACAGTAAAAAAGAGCTACTTCATGTGGTAAACGGCGAACGCGGTATAGACGAGATCGTAGCTGATATCAAAAATTTACTAGCTAAACTTTTATAAATTTACAGACCTTGCATCAAAAGGTGCAAGGTTCCAATCTATAATCCTAAACTTATTTTTAAGAAACATAAACAAAAGATGAAATTATGCATAAATTTAAATTTACGATACTACTTGTGATCATAGCCATTTTTGCTTTTACAGGATGTGCCAAAAAGCATATAGAGATGGTTGAAAAAGACACCACGTATAAGTACAGTAGCGCTAAAGCAGTTTGCGGAGAAACCGAGCTTGACAAAAAGCTAGAAAAATACATAAATGCCTTTTTAAAAAAGAGAGACCAGTACGGCGATGATCTAATCATAAAATGCGACATACAAAGAACAAAAAATGGAGTTAGAATCCTTAGACACTTAACTCTAGGCATAGGTGGTGCTGGCAAATCTGAGACTCTCGCGGTCGTAAATTTAGTCGATCAAAGTGGCAAAGAGGTGGCCAAATTTAATGTTACGGTCGAGATCAGATATGGCTTTCTTGGTGGCAACGCAGATAGAGCACTGCCAATCACCGCTAAAAACATCTATAACATTGTTACAAAAGACTTTATGTAAAAACTTACCTTTCATTAACATCAAAAATGTAATATCCCTTTAAATTTTTACAACAAATTCTAAAAGGATAAAAATGAAAAAAATCATAATCGCTTCACTAGCTGCTAGCATCACAATGGCTGGGGGCTTCACATCAAAATGCTCAAGTGAAGCGATAAGCGTAAAAGAGGCTTTAAAACTAAAAGACGACGCTAAAGTCGTACTTGAGGGCAAAATAAAATCACATATAAAATCAGACAAATATGAATTTATCGATAAAAATGGTGACGTCATTATTATTGAGATTGATAACAAAAAATGGGGTAACATAACAGCCAACGAAGATACACCTTTAAGAATAAGAGGCGAAGTGGATAAAGACCTTATGAAAACAGAGATCGATGTCGATAGCATAGAGGTTATAAAGTAGTTAAATTTTACGCGTATTTAATGCAAAAAATACTAAAATCACGAAAATTTCTAATAAAAAGGACGAATATATGGACGTTTCAAAGATCAAATTTGGCTCAAACCCAGACAAAATCAATGCCGTAATCGAAATACCTTATGGCTCGAATATCAAATACGAGATCGACAAAGATAGCGGTGCAGTCGTAGTTGATCGTGTGCTTTATTCAGCGATGTTTTACCCAGCAAACTACGGCTTTGTGCCAAACACACTTGCGGCTGATGGTGACCCAGCTGATATTTTGGTACTAAATGAGTATCCACTCCAAGCTGGCAGCGTCATCCCTTGCCGCTTGATAGGCGTTTTGGTGATGGAAGATGAGGCGGGTATGGATGAGAAGCTTTTGGCTGTGCCAGTTACAAAGATCGATCCAAGATATGATGCGATAAAAAGCTACGAGGATCTGCCGGCTGCAACACTAAATAAGATCAAAAATTTCTTTGAAACTTATAAAATTCTTGAGCCAAATAAATGGGTAAAGGTAAAAGAATTTAAAGACGCAAATGCTGCAAAAGAGATTTTAGACGCTGCGATAAAAAATTATAAATAATTTATAAGCCCTAATTTAGGGCTTTTCTTTTTAAATTTATTCGTTTTATACTCCACATAAAAAAGACTATTTTTTATATTTAGATAAGCTTTTTCTTGTATAATATGATTTTCTTTCAACTGTGGGTTCATAGCTCAGTTGGTTAGAGCATCCGGCTCATAACCGGATGGTCCCAGGTTCGAGTCCTGGTGAACCCACCACTTACTTTATCAACAATAAAAAATTAAAAATTTTTCATCACTTTTCCTTAGATTTTAAAATACTTTTAAAATACAAAAATGTTTAATAGTCCAAAATTTAAGCCAAATTTTCTAAACTCTTTCTAAAATTTCCTTGCGTTTTTGCCAATCAGGCATATAAAGCGTTAGATAGTCATAAAATTTCTTTGAGTGATTTGGATACAGCAGGTGAGCAAGCTCGTGAAATATGACGTACTCGATGCATGCTTTTGGCTTTTTGATAAGCTCTATGTTTAAATTTATATATGATTTATATGGGTTGCAACTCCCCCATCTTGTTTTCATCTGCCTTATCTTTACGCTTTTGATATCTTGTTTTACTATCTTGTTAAATTCTTGCAAGATATTAAAAAAATATAACATCGCCTTTTCATAGTACCACCCATAGATCAAATTTTCTTTTCGTTTTATATCGCTTTTATCTTTTACAAATAGCTCAAGATAGCCACATTGAAGCTTTACACGCTCCTCTTTAGACTGCACGACTTTAAGCCGGTAGCTTCGCCCAAGATATTTAAAGTCTTCGCCGCTTACGTACTCTTTTTCGGGCGTCTTAAACGAGGTAAAAAACGCGCGCTTTTGTGCTATCCATTTAGCTCTTTTTTTTATGATAAATTTTATATGCTCATCGCTTGCGGTTTTTGGCGCGGTTAGGATCGCTTCGCCATTTGGTCTAACTTTTAAGGTGATGTTTTTCACCTCTTTTTTGATGATTTTTACCTCATTTAACATAAAAGCTTATCTCTATTCCACGGATAGTTTGGTAAATTTTTTCCTTCTCATCAATAGAAACGTCATATTCATCCTCTATCTCCCAAAGAGCGTCCTCCATAGCGCTTGTTATCTCATTTTCTACATCTTTATTATTGTGCCATTCTGGTTTTTTTGAGGCCTCTTTGTAAATTTCATAAAATTTCACGCTCAAATTTTTAGCAACCACCTCAACATCCACAAGCTTTACATCTGCCAAAATGTCAAGCAAATTATCATAAATAGCAAATAAAATTTTCTTACCATTAAATTCTTTTGGATATCTGTCTTCATTTGGCTTTAAAGCGCCAGTTATGAGGTCTTTTAGTAGTTTTGCTTTGGCAAGTTTTTCTTCCTCACTTAGCCTTTTTGCCTTGTACTCGTCGATGATATCTTGTATCTGCTGCGCTATTGATTTATAAAAGGCTGGATTTGAGTCCATTTTCTCTTTTACCACCGCGCTTACGGCACTGATGATAGTGTCAGCCTTTGCGTTTTTACCCTCAACCCTTTGCACCTCATCGTCAAATTCCGTCTCAAAGATATTTACGAGTTTCGTAAGCTCATTGACCCCTTGTGCATTTACGTAAGTATCGAGCAGCTTTTGCATCTGCGCTTCGTATTTGCCAAAGTCACAAGCCTCGTGATACCTTAGTTGCACAGCCTTTCTTAGCTCGTTATAAAATTTAACCCTCTGCTTATAAGCTTTGATCTCCTCTTCGCTTAATATGTCATAAATTTTCTCACTTGAAAGCGCTAGCTTAAACGCCCTAGCAAACTGTGATAGCCACTCTTTAAAGTCGTCTCGTTTTTGCACATCTTCTAAAACCGCCACGTAGCTTTCTAGATCGTCTTTAAATTTCACACTGCTAAAAAGATCGTCCAGATGAGCAAAGTAAGTCTTAGCCTTTATTATCTCGCTTCTTACATCTATCACGGCTCCAGTTATATCTTCTGGGTCAAAGCCACTTAGCGAAGCATAGCTAGTAAGCGCCTCATCAAGCTCGCCAAGAAGCCCCCTATAATCTATGATGTAGCCATAATCTTTTCCATCATAAAGCCTATTTACTCTAGCTATTGCTTGAAGCAAATTATGCTCTTTTAGCTGTTTATCTATATAAAGTGTGCTTGCTCTTGGCGCATCAAAGCCAGTTAAAAGCTTATCAACGACGATGAGCAAGTCTATCTCGTCGCCATAAACAAATTCATCCTTCACATGCTTTAGATACTCTTCCTCACTGCCGTAGCCCTTTATAGTCTCTTGCCACGCCTTTGCTATATACTCTTTATTTCCGCCCTCAAGCTCCTCGTGCTCGTTGCTTGATATCACATAAGCACTTTTTATCTCTCCAAATTCTTCAAATATCTGATGATATTTTATGGCGTCATATTTTCTTTGCGTTGCCAGCATCGCCTTAAAGCCGCTTTTTTTCAAAGTCTTTTTGATGTGCTCATTTATATCCACGTGTTTGAGTCATGCACGGGCTATATAACAGTAAAATACGGCTTGACAAAATTAGTTTTTTGACTCGACTCTATAATATAAATTTCCTTCTCGGTCTTACGTCAGGCCGCAAATTATATTTATGATTTTTCAAGATTTAACCTACATATGCGGCAAGTTATGTGCGATCTCGTTCTAGCCTTATGCTATTTTTTATTATTCCTTCATTTCTTATGCAAATAATAGATAATGATAAAATCGTGGTCAAAAATATCTTAAGATATATGCTAAATTCGCATATACAAATCATCATCAGATACCGATAAAAACGCGCTAAAATACGTTTAAGTTTTTGCTTGATTTAAGCAAGATTTCACTACAATCAAATCTTAAATTTAGATTTTCAAGCTATCATTTCGCAAAAATTAAGGAAAATCATGCAACCTATTTTTACGACCCAAATCACCAAATTTAAAGGCGCGCAAAAAAGCGTCGTTGATGATATTTTGGTGCGCGAGATCAAGCTTGAGGTCTACATAAACGGCAAGCGTTTCGGCGCGGTGATGGCAACTCCGACCGATCAGGAGGCACTAGCTGCAGGCTATCTCATCAGCGAAAATTTGATCGCAAGCCCTGAGGATATCGAGAGTATCGAGCTTTCAAAGGATGCTTTAAGCGTGCGGGTAAAGGCTAAAATAAACGAAAAACGCCTCGAGCAGTTTGATGAGGAAAAGGTGATAATCAGCGGCTGCGGACGCAGCTCGACGGCAAACATCGACCCTGAGGCTATGGCGGCGCGCTCTATAAAGGCCGACGTCAAATTTAACAAAGACGAAATTTTGCGCCAGATGGGGCAGTTTTACACGCAGTGCGAGCTTTACGAGATGACGGGCTGCGTGCATACGGCTAAGCTTTTCGTGAACGGAGAGCAGTTTTACATCGGCGAGGATATCGCTCAGCATAACACCATAGACAAAGCCGTCGGCAAAGCTATACTAGCCGGCGCGCAGCTGCAAAATTCGTTTTTGATGGTGAGCGGCAGGCTCAGCTCCGAAATGGTCGCAAAAGCCGTCATGCACGGCATCCCAGTGCTCGTCTCGCGTACGGCTCCGACTAGTCTTGGCGTCGTGATAGCGCGTAAATTTAACCTAACGCTGTGCGGCTTTGCTCGCGGCGAAAACATAAACGTGTATAGCGGCGCAGAGAGAATCTATGAGTGAGCAAATCCGCGAACTGATAACAAAACTGTTAAATCCAAAGGGCAGGCTAGACTGCGGCGCGGCGTTTAAGATCGCCTCAAAGCTAGGCGTAGAGATCGGCGAGGTTAGCGACGAGGCCGAAAAAATGGGTGTAAAGATAGATAACTGCGAGCTGGGGCAGTTTGGCGGACTGGAAAACGGACGCGGCAAATACACCGTGATGACGCAGCTAAAACAGATGACCGACGAAAAGGGCAGGATACTGTGCAAAGACGCTAGAGACGCGGCTGCGGGCGTGGGGCTAAAGACGATCCGCTCGACGCTAAAAGACTATAAAATCGACGTAAAATACTGCCAGTTGGGGTGTTTTAAGGAGAAGAAAGGAAAAAAGATGAGAGTAAAAACCAAAACTTGGATAGAAAACGACGAGGGCGAGCTGATATTCGGCAAGGGCAAAACCGAAGTCCTAGACGTCATCGCCGAGGTCGGCTCGATCTCAAAGGCCGCCGAAATCCTAGGCATGAACTATAAAAAATGCTGGAATCATCTGCAAATTTTGCAAAAAAATCTAAAAGAGGAGCTCTTCACCACCAAGCAAGGCGGCGGCGAAAATGCCGGCACGACGCTAAACGAACGCGCGCATGAGCTCATAAACGCCTATAGGCAGCTACAAAACGATATCGAGGACTTTGCGGATAAGCGCTTTAAGGAGCTATTTTTGAAAAAAGACGGCGAGAAAAAGGACTCGACCAAAGACGACGCAAAAGATAAAAAGAAATAAAACCACATCAAATTTAAGGGAGAAAAATGTACGTAAAACTAAACGATAGAGTCTATCTAAACAAAGACAAGATCACTAGAATAAAGGTAGATAGCGTCCAAGACGGTATCAGGATTCGCTTCTACGAGGGGCAAAATCAAGTCGCTAAAAGCGGACGCTTCGAAACTGAGGCAAAAGCTATCGAGTGGCTAGAGAAAAATTTTATAAACAAATAATAAAATGGTCGTGAGCCTCTGTGGCTCGCGCTTCTGTGCTCTATCAAGTTAAATTTGCCGCTTTGCGGTTAAATTTAGCTTGCTCAAATTTAATCTCCAAATTTACTAAATCATTTCCACCGCAAAAGCCCCAAATTTGCGAAAATTTAATATAATTACCGCATCAAATTTAAAGAGTAAAAATGGCAAATTTAGACGAAATACGAAAAAATATCATCTTAAAGCGTGACGTGCATTATTTTGACTACACCGCTTCGGGGCTTGCCTATGAGCCCGTAGAGCGCGAGATAGCAGACGCTCTCAAAACCTACGCCAACACCCACTCCGACAGTAGCTCTAGCGCCATCATCACGCAGCGGCGCTACGAGGGCGCGCGCGAGAGCCTAAAAAAGCTACTTGGGCTTGACGAGCGGTTTTATCTCATCGCTTGCGGGCAGGGCGCGACGGCCGCGATCAAGAAATTTCAGGAGCTACTAGGCATTTACCTGCCGCCTGCGACCGCAAGCGCGATCGGCGAGGCAAATTTACGCGCCGCGCAGCTTCCGCTCGTGCTCGTTTCGCCCTACGAACACCACTCAAACGAACTTAGCTTTCGCGAGGGGCTTTGCGACTACCTGCGCGTGCCGCTTAGCGAGTCTGGCGAGATCGATCTGCTCGCACTTGAGCGCATCCTAAAGCTTAATGCGGGACGCCGCATCATCGGCTCGTTTAGCGCCGCCTCAAACGTTACGGGCGTCGTTAGCGACTGCAAAAAGATCAGCGAGCTAATCAGAGCCGCAGGCGGCATCGTCGCCTTTGACTGCGCAGCGCTGAGCTCGCACGCAAATTTAGATTGCGATTACTTCGACGCGATTTTCCTCTCGCCGCATAAGTTACTCGGCGGACCTGCAAGCTGCGGGCTTTTGGCGATCAAAAAGGAGCTGCTCGGTAGCGACGTGCCGACGTTTGCCGCGGGCGGGACGGTCGCTTACGCTAGCCGCGAAGGACACGTATTTTTGAAAAATCCCGAGCAACTAGAAGAAGGCGGTACGCCGCCTATCATCGGGCTTATGCGCGCAAATTTGGCCTACGCACTGCGAAACGAGGTGGGCTTCGAACAAATAAAAAGAGCCGAGGACGAGCTAGCGCGGCTTTTTGAGAGCGAGCTAGCAGGCATTGACGAGATCATAAACTACGCTCCAAAGGGCGCGCCGCGGCTGCCGATAATTTCCTTTAACGTGCGCGGCGTCTCGGCGTATGATTTCGCCGCGAGCCTTAGCAACGACTTCGGTATCCAGACGCGCGCGGGCGTGATGTGCGCGGGCCCGTATGCTCACGATCTGCTGGGTATCAAGGAGGGGCGCATGCCAGAAAGTAAGCCCGGCTTCGTGCGCGTGAGCCTGCACTACACGCACACCGAGCGCGACGTGCTCTATCTCGTGGACGCGATAAAATCCTGCATCAAAAAACACCGCGAGCTTTGGGGCGAGGAAAAGGCGATGTATGAGATGTTCGGCGGGAAAATTTTCTAAGCGCAAAAAATAAAATTCACTATGTAAAAGTTAGATTTATGCGAGTAATATAAACCACCTGGAGTAAAAAATGAATATTCAAGTACTAACTCAACGCACTTGCTTTTTGAGAGATAAGAATTTTTGTATAAGCAAAATAAGCGAGCCGAGAAGTTTTGATGAATTTGATTATAATATAGTAGATTTTAACGATGGTCAGCTCTGGAAATTTGATAAAAATAAAAGTATATGTTTGGACATTAAAGGATTTGCTAGCTTATTATCAGAAATACTTAAGGAAACTAAAAAAAGTAATACTTTGATAATAATGCCACAAAATATAACGACAGAAGAAATTGGTGGCGATGGCTGGACAATAAGTATTTCCAATATAAAAATATCTAGTATAATCCAATATTTTCCGGATTCTTTATCGCCAATGATACGTAATTTTCCAACTATCAGATATGAAAGAAGTGTAACTAAAATAGATGATTACACATTCTTATCTGATTTTGTTTTTGATGAGTCTATACACAGATCGTTAAAAAAATCAAACGGCGGAAAAAATGTTATATTGGAGATTAATGGCGTATATATAACAACACTAGACATAAAAGACAATAATGCGGCTCGCGCGGTTCTTTATTTTATATTGTCTAAATATCAGAAGTCTGTAGCTCCGGAATGGATAAACAATATAGAGCATTTTAGTAATATAAGTTATTTGAGTGAAAAAGATGAAATATTAAAACAACTTGATGTATTAGAAAAAGAAATATCTAAAAATAATAGATTTAAATCAATCCTATATTCAACAGGAGATGAGCTGGTTGGTGTAGTGAAGGAAATTTTAGTAGATATTTTTAAACTAACAGATAGCCATTTTATAGATGTAAAAAAAGAAGATTTTAGATTCAAATTTAGAGATATTAACTTTATAGTAGAGATAAAAGGGATAAACACAAACGTTAAAAATAGCAATATAGCACAATGCAAGAAACATGTAACTGATTTTTTAATAGCTGAAGATACTATGTCTCCAAATAACGTAAAGGGCCTACTGATAATTAATCCTCAACGCGACATAGATCCTAGCAAAAGAGAGCCGATACATGCCAATCAAATAAGTTATGCAAAAAGTGAAGGTATATTAATAATAACGACTTTAGAATTACTAAAATTATATCAAGCATATACTAAAGACGAGGTGGTTAGTAATAAGTGTTTTAAAATATTTAAAAATAACGTCGGTGAGTTTAAATTTGAATAAGAGGTAAAATAGATTTTGATTTATAAAAAAGGGCGCAAAGCGCGCCCGAATCACGCAAATTTAAGCTCTAAATTTAACCCAAATTTGCGCGTAAATAAAATTAGTTCTTGCGGGTATTCGCGTCAGGCGTGAAAAGCGGCTTATCTAGCAGCTTAAAGTCGCCGATAAATTTCTGACCCTCTTCGCTCGTCGCCCACTCTATAAATTTATTTGCGTTTTCGATGTCGGCCTTAGCGCAGTGCTTCGGATTTACCGCGATTAGCGAGTAGAAGTTCTTTAGGTCGTTGTCGCCCTCGTTGATGATGACCATCTCAGGCGCGCCTTTTTTGGTGTCCTCGTACTTGATGTAGGTGCCGCGGTCGGTGAACGTCACGCCCTTTTGCTCGGCTGCCGCGTTGATAGTAGCTAGCATGCCTTGGCCGGTTTGCATGTACCAACTGTCTTTTTCAGGTACTTCGCCAACGATTTTTTTCCAGATACCTTTTTCTTTGTTGTCGGTGCCTGATTTATCGCCGCGAGAGAAAAATTTGATATTCTCTTTTTTGATTAGCTCAAAGCTCTCTTTTATGTCTTTGCCTTTAAATTTATCGGCGATCGATTTATCGGCGATAACGACGAAGTCATTGTACATTACGGCTTTTCTCTCGACGCCAAAGCCCTTTTCTACGAATTCTTTCTCGACTTTTGGCGAATGCACGAAAAGTATGTCCGCATCGCAGTTTTCGCCGAGTTTCAAGGCCGCTCCGGTGCCTACCGCCGTCCATTTGATATCGACGCCGGTTTTTGCCTTATACGCAGGGTAGATCGCGTCTAGTAGCCCCGTGTTATCGGTGCTGGTGGTGGTAGCCATAATGAGTTCGCTATCGCCCGCAAACGCCAAAACGCTCGCGATTAGCGAGCCTAATATTACTTTTTTCATTTTTCTCCTTTTTTAAAAGTATGCTATTATAGCACATTAAATTAACCTTAGAAATATGCGGAGAAAGAATATTTGGATTTTTTATTAAACGGATTTTTGGAGGCCTTTAGGCTGCTTTTTAGCGGCGATGAGGAGACGTATTCGGCGATCAGGGCGACGCTTTACACTTCGAGCGTTTCGATATTTTTTACGATTTTAGTCGGTTTTCCGCTAGGCTTTACGCTGGGATTTTACGATTTTAAAGGGCGCAGGATTTTGAGACTGCTCAGCGATACGGCGCTTGCGATGCCCACCGTTGCGATCGGACTTATTTTGTATGCATTTATCACGCGAAACGGCCCGTTTGGCGAGTTTGGGCTGCTTTTTACGCTAAAGGCCGTGATGCTGGGGCAGTTTGTGCTAGCACTACCTATCATCATCTCGCTAAGCGCTAGCGTCGTGGAAAATATGGACAAAAAACACTATCTAACCATCCTAAATTTACGCCTGAGCGCGCCGCGGCTAGTGGGCTGCGTGCTGTACGAGCTGAGGTATGCTCTGATGGTGGTCGTAGCGACGGCGTACGGGCGTATCGTGGCCGAGGTCGGCGTGGCGATGATGATCGGCGGAAATATCAAATATTTTACCCGCACGATCACGACTGCGGTGTCGCTGGAGACGAATAAGGGCGAGTTTGCGATGGGTATAGCGCTGGCTTTGGTGCTTATCTTTATCGCGTTTGCCGTAAATTTGACGATACACGCGCTAAAAAGGCTGGATAAATGAAATTTTATAAATTTAGAAAATTTACGCTCGCAAAAAGCGGGCTAGGCGCGTCAAATTTGAGCCTTTGCGCAAATTTAACGAGAAAGGCGCAAAGTGATAAACGTTAGAAATTTACGCCTAAACTACGGCGCGAGCGAGATTTTAAACATCCCGCGCCTTGATATCGACGTTAGCAAAATCACCGCGCTAACTGGCAGCAACGGCAGCGGCAAAAGCACGCTAATGCGAGTGATGTCGTTTTTACAAAAGCCAACTAGCGGCGAGGTGCGGCTGTGGGGGAGCAGCGCGCCGAGTCTAAATTTACTGCGCGACGTTAGCGTTTTGTTACCAGAGCCCGCGCTTTTAAAACGCTCCGTGAGGGAAAATTTTAGAGCCGTTTTAAAAAGCCGCGGAGTACTGGGAGAATTTGACGAGCGAGCGAGCGAGACGTTAAATTTGGTCGGGCTTAACGAGAGCTTTTTAAACAAGCGCCACTTTGAGCTAAGCTCGGGACAGACGCAGCGCGTTAGCTTTGCGTTAAATTTGGCGCTTAGATCGCGGCTTTATCTGCTTGACGAGCCGACAAATAGCGTGGACGCGGGCACTTCAAAGCTTTTTGGCAAGGCCGTGCTTTACATGCGGCAAAGATACGGCTGCGGCTTTGTGATCGCTAGCCACGATGATAAATGGCTAAGCGCGGTCGCCGAAGAAAACGTCTTTTTGCACAAGGGGCGCGTGTGCGAATTCGAATACAAAAATATTTTCGACGCGCAGGGCGGGGTTTTAAAATTTGACGAAAATGCGAGCGTAAATTTGCCGCAAAATTTACGTAACGCCGTAAAGATCGCCGTAAATCCAAGCAAAATAACGCTAAGCAAAACGCCGATAGATGGGTATTTGGGCGGTATCTTGCACTCGGTTTCGCTCTATCTTGGCAAAGAGCTTTTGGTGAAAATCAAAGTCGGCGACTTTTTGATTAAAACGCTGGCGGCGAATTCGCAAAATTTTAGAGTCGGCGAAAATATTTATTTTAAATTTGACGAGGAAGCGTTTTTGGGGCTTGAGTGAGCCCTGAAATTTTGCAAATTTCGCTTCAAATTTTAAATTTAGACTCGTTTAACGCCCGTTAAAATAGCCGAGTTAAAAGTAAATATCAAAATGAAGCGTAAATGTAAGATATATGCGTAAATTTCATATTTCTTTTATCCCTTAAAATTCGCTACAAGTAATATGCAATTAAGGCACATTTAAGCGTATATTAATTTTTTTAATTTATTTTTTTTTAAGTATAAGAAATAAGCCAAAAAGTAGTATAGTTTTACAATCGAGAAAAATCTCAAAAAATAGACAAAAATGATAAAGGAAGGCGATGACTAGCAAGGGCGAATTTGCGGCGGGACGTGGGCTTTACTACTCGCTATTTTCGCGTTTTTTCGTTTTTAGCCAAGAAGCCGATAGATTTAGCGGCGTAAACGCGATGCTAGGCCTTGCCTCGGCGCACGCTCTAAACGAGGAATCGGCCGACGCGATAATGCGCATACAGGCAAAATTCGACGAGAAAAATTCGCAAAATTTAGCGGATGAATTCGATGAAATTTTCCACGCTCTGCCAAGTCCGCTTAGAAACTCGCTGTCCTACTACGACGAGGGCTACGAAGTCGGACACGCCTGCACAAAAGTGCGTAAAATTTTAGCCCGCACAGACATTAGGCGCGACGAGGCTAAATTTAAAGAAAACGAAGACAACGTGGGCTTCGTGTTTGCGCTGATGAGCGAATTTATCGCGCGAGAGAGCGAGCAGGAGCTATATGGCGAGCTTGAGGAGCAGCTTTTTAAAGAGATCATAAACCCAAACATCGACGAGTTTATAAATGATCTTTTTAACCACGAAAGCAGCGAAATTTATAAAGACGTCGCAGTGCTTTTGCAAGGATTTATAGAGTTTGAGCGCGTAGTTTTAAGCGCGCCGCGTCCTATAAATCAAGGCAAAAACAAAAAGACTTTGGACGGAGTTTCAAGATCTGAGGCCATAAGAAGACAAAAAAACCGAGTGAGAAAGATAAAAGCTATGGAGGAAGAAAATGCAAAAAAATAGGCGAGAATTTTTAAAAAAGGCGGGGCTAGTCGGCGCGGCAGCGGCTACGGCCGGAGTAGCAACGGCAGCGGTGTCAAACCTAAAATACGGTAAAAGCAAAAAGACCGAAGTGCTTTATAAAAGAAGCAAAAACTGGGATCTATACTACGAACAAGCGAAATAAATAAAATTTAAGAAAGGATGAATATGTCTGAGGCAAATTTACGTCTTATGCCCCACTCAAACGCAGTCGGGCGAAGATCGTTTTTAAAAATGGCCGCGCTAGCAGGCGTAGCGGGCGGCATGAGCGGGCTGGCTGCTAGCGGTGTAACTAGAAGCGCCACAAAAGAAGAAATGGCAAATCCGTTTCCAAACTCTAAAATCGTAAAAACCGTTTGTACGGTTTGCTCCGTTGGATGCGGAGTGCGCGCCGAGGTAGAAAACGGCGTTTGGGTACGCCAAGAAGTAGCCCAAGATCACCCGGTAAGCGCGGGCGGCCACTGCTGTAAGGGCAGCGACGTCATCGATATGGTGCGCTCTCACTGCCGCGTGAAATACCCGATGAAAAAAGTAGGCGGCAAATGGAAACGCATCAGCTACAAAGACGCGCTTGACGAGATCGGCGCCAAATTAAAAGCGTATCGCGAGAAAAACCCTGAACAAGTGATGTTTCTAGGCTCTGCAAAAGATTGCAACGAACAAAGCTACTACATCAGCAAATTTTCCGCGATGTTTGGGACAAACAACCTAGATCACCAAGCTAGAATTTGACATAGCGCAACAGTCGCCGGTGTGGCGAATACGTGGGGTTATGGAGCTATGACTAATCACCTTGGAGATATCCAAAACGCGAAGTCTATCTTTATAATCGGCGCAAATCCGGCTGTAAACCACCCGGTGGGATTTAGGCATTTTCTAAAAGCGAAGGAAAATAACGGCGCAAAGCTGATCGTTGTCGATCCAAGATACACGAGAACTGCTGCAAAGGCTGATTATTTTGCTCAAATTCGCCCGGGCACGGACATACCTTTCATGTATGGCATGATGAATCTCATCTTTGAAAACGGTTGGGAAGATAAGAAATTTATAGATGACCGCACGTACGGCATCGACGAGATCCGCAAAGAGGCTGCAAAGTGGACGCCAGAAGTGGTCGAAGACGTAACCGGAGTACCGGCTGCGACGCTAAAAGAGATAACGGAAGTTTACGCTAAAAACCGCCCTGGATCGGTCGTTTGGGCGATGGGTCTAACTCAGCACACCATAGGCAGCTCAAACACTCGTATCGCTCCGATCCTGCAACTAGTACTGGGAAATATGGGCGTATCAGGCGGCGGCTGCAACATCCTGCGCGGTCACGACAACGTCCAAGGCGCCAGCGATATGGCAAACGCGCCAGATAGCCTGCCTGGATACTACGCTAAAAACGAAGCCACGTGGAAATACTTCGCTAAAATGTGGAAAGTAGACTACGAGTGGTTGCAAGGTAACTTTATAAAACCTGAATGGATGTTTAAGCCGGGATTTACCCTAGCTCGCTGGTGGGCAGGCGTACTTGACGGCAAAAACGGCAATGACCCGGTTGAAAACGCAGGCGATAGCCTAAAAGCCCTAATCGTCATAGGCAACGGCATCACCTCTACCGCACAACAAGCAAAAGTACAAGAGGGCCTTGACGGCCTTGAGCTTTTGGTGTTGCTTGATCCTTTTGTAAACGACGCCGGCGTTATAACAGACAAAAAAGACGGCGTCTATCTACTGCCTGCAGCGACGCAGTTTGAAACCAGCGGCACGGTCGTAGCGACAAACCGTAGCGGTCAGTGGAGAAGCCAGGTTGTAGAGCCTCTGTTTGAGAGTATGCCAGATCACGAAATTTTATTTGAGCTTGCCAAAAGGCTAGGCTACTATGACGAGCTAACTCGCACGATCAGAGACTCCGAGGGCAAGATCGAGTGGCCTGAAGCAGCCACTCGCGAGATCGCTAGTATCGTAAAAAGCATCGGTCTAACCGGCTGGACTCCGGAGCGTCTAAAACGCCATCAGGCTAACTGGGATAAATTTGACGAAAAAACGCTAATGGGCAAAGAGGGCACCGAGGTAGCGGGCGAATACTACGGCTTGCCGTGGCCTTGCTGGACGGAAAAACACCCTGGCAGTCCAAATTTATACGATATAAGTAGACCGGTAATGCAAGGCGGTATGGGCTTTAGAAACCGCTTCGGCCTAGAGCATAACGGCGTAAATCAGCTAGCTGGCGACGGTAGCGCGCCTGTAGGCGGAGCGCAAAGCGGCGGATATCCGGAGATCAAAAAAGATAACATAGAAAAGATACTAGGCATCAAGCTAACGGATGAAGAGCGCGAAAAAATGGGCGCTACTTGGGCCACGGACGGTAGCGGTATAATCGCAGAAAAATGTATGGAAAAGGGTATTGCACCGTACGGCAACGCAAGAGCTAGAGCGGTAGTTTGGACCTTCGTCGATCAGATACCGCAGCACAGAGAGCCGCTACATACGCCTCGCCAAGACCTTGCGCAGAAGTATCCGAGCTTTGAGGATAAGCCGAATCACTACCGCGTATTTACGAAATACAAGAGCTTGCAGCTAAGTAAGGACTTCTCGAAAGAATTCCCGATAAATTTGACTACGGGACGCCTTGTAAACTTTAGCGGTGCTGGCATGGAAACGCGCGCTAGTATGTATCTATCGCGTATCACGCCTGAGATGTTTGCGGATATCCATCCTGAGCTTGCGGCTAAACACGGCATTAAAAACTGGGATTTCGTATGGATTCATTCGCCTGAAGGCACGAAAATCAAGGTACGAGCTAGAGTCGTACCGTCGGTCAAACTAGATACTATATTCTTGCCGTTTCACTGGGCTGGATACATGCAAGGCATCGATATGACTGGTAATTTCCCAGAAGACACCAAGCCTTATGCGGTAGGCGAGAGCGCAAATACCGTCGCTAACTACGGCTACGATATAGTCACTCAAATCCCCGAAACCAAAAGCGGTCTATGCCGCATAGAAAAGGCGTAAAATGAGCGAATTTAACGATAACAATAGACTTAAATTTTACTGCGACGACGATAGATGTATCGACTGTAACGGCTGTGCGGTAGCTTGCGACGAGGCTCACGAGCTGCCTCTTGGCATCCGCCGCCGCCGCGTCATCACGCTAAACGAAGGCGTACCAGGTAAGGAAATTTCAACCTCGATAGCCTGCATGCACTGCGAGGACGCGCCGTGCTCGCTGGTTTGCCCGGTTGATTGCTTTTATATCAGGAGCGATGGTATCGTACTACACGACAAAGATATCTGCATCGGCTGCGGATACTGTCTATACGCGTGTCCGTTCGGTGCGCCTCAGTTCCCGCGCGAGGGAGTTTTTGGCGCCAAAGGTTCGATGGATAAGTGCACGATGTGCGCAGGCGGTCCGCTACCGACGAATAGCGAAGCCGAGCGCGAAGAGTACGGCCAGGATAGAATTTCCGAAGGCAAAGTGCCGGTTTGTGCGGCGATGTGCTCGACAAAGGCGCTGCTAGTAGGAGAATCGGCAATGATAGAAAAAATCTACGGCGATAGAGTCAAGGCTCGCGGCTACGGCTTTAAAGACCTAAAACAAACTCTGACCTGGAAGCTCGCCTACTATGCTGGCGATAGGCTTAAAATAAAATCTTAAAATTTAGCTCGCTCTTGCCGAGATTGCGGGGGCGAGTAATCTCATCAAATTTGACACGGTTTGGCTGCGTCAAATTTGACTCACACTTCTTTGATTTCATTAAATTTTACATGGGTAGTTCGTTAAATTTGACTCACACTTCTTTAGCTTTATTAAATTTTACGCGGTAGTTCGTCAAATTTGAATGCAGGCAAATTTAAAATAAAAATGGATAAATTTTAGCAGAAAAAAGGGCGGTCTCCCGCCCTAAATTTACGCTCTAACAGGCGACAAATACGGATTTGCCGAGTGCATCGACATCTCGTTTTGCTCTCTAAATTTGATAAATTCCTCTTCGCTTAGACGCCTGATGTTTGCTATCGTCATCTTTAGCGGCGTGATGCCCGAGAGCGGATCGGGATCGCCCGCGTTGGCTAGCTCGTTACCGTCGGCCTCGCTGTAGTGGAAGGTCGTAAATATCGTGCCTTCTTTTAGATCCGGATTTATGCGAAGTTTTGCCGCGATCTGGCCGCGTTTGTTTTGTACGAGCGCGTAGCAGCCCTCCTCTAGCTCCCTCTCGCGAGCGATATCGGGACTCACCTCTATGAGCGCGCCCTCGATGCCCGCGCCGTATTCAAGAGCCGGACACTCTCTAGTCATCGTGCCGGTGTGGTAATGATAGACCTTGCGTCCGGTCGTAAATAGGCACGGATATACCTCGTCCGGCACTTCGCTAAGCGCGCCGCTACCGACAGGATAGCCGTCCGGGATATTCATCTTGGCTCTAAATTCGGCCTCAGCCTTTGCGCGCTCCTCTTTATCGTCTACGTAAAGCACCGGCGCGAAGCGGAATTTGCCGCCCGGCAGCATGGACTTGTGATCTGCGTAAAGCACCGGCGTGCCAGGGTGTTCCTCGTCTGGGCACGGCCAGCTGATACCGCCTAGTTTGCCTAGTCTATAATAGCTTATGCCGCCGAAAAATTTAGGCATGAGCTCCCTTAGCTCGTTCCAAATTTGCTCAGGGCTCGCAAAGTCAAATCCCTCTAGTCCCATGCGGTTTGCGATGTTGCAAACGACTTTCCAGTCAGGCTCCACGCCGCTAACAGGCTCGCTAGCCTTTCGCGTGCGTTGGACGCGGCGAGAGGTGTTGATAAACGTTCCGTCCTTTTCGCCCCAGCCAGCGGCAGGTAATACGACGTCGGCCTTGTGCGCGCTTTCTGTGAAAAACAAATCCTGCACTATAAAGCAGTCTAGATGATGCACGGCGTGGGCGAAGTGCTCGGTCCAAGGGTCGCTCATTACGGGGTTTTCGCCGTAGACGTAGAGGACTTTTAGCTCGCCGCTATCCATTTTATCCGGCGCTTGCGTTAGCTTAAAGCCCGGAACCGGATTTAGCTCAAAGTGCCATACTTTGCGCGCTTGCTCCTGTGCATAAGGGCTATTTACCGCGCCGGCCGGGATGACGTTAGGCAGCGCGCCCATGTCGCATGCGCCTTGGACGTTGTTTTGACCGCGCAGAGGATTTACGCCGGCACCCTTTTTGCCTAAATTTCCGGTTAAAACGGCTAAATTTGATAGCGAAAATACGTTTGACGTGCCGTCGCTAAACTGCGTGATACCCATCGTGTAGCAAATCGCCGCCGCGCCTGCTTTAGCATACATTCTAGCTGCCTCTATGATGAGCTCTTTTTTTATGCCGGTTTCGCGCTCGAAACGCTCAGGCGTAAAGTCCTTAACCGCTTCTTTTAGATATTCAAATCCCTCGGAGTATTTCTCGATAAATTCGCTATCTTGCAAATTTTCGGCGATTATGACATGCATCATTGTATTTAGCGTTTTGATATTCGCTCCGATCGGGATTTGCAAGAAAATATCGGCTTTTTTGGCCATATCGGTGCGCTTTGGATCTACGACGATCATCTTGGCACCTCGCTGAAGGCCGCGCTGCATCTGCATAGCGATGATCGGGTGACACTCGCTCGTGTTGGTACCGATGAGTAAAAATACGTCCGTATCGGTCGCAAATTCAACTAAATCGTTCGTCATCGTTCCGTTTCCTAGCGTGCTGGCAAGACCTGCCACTGTAGGAGCGTGTCAAAGACGGGCGCAGTGATCGACGTTGTTACTGCCCTGGGCGCGGAAAAATTTCTGGAAAACGTAGTTGTCTTCGTTATTTGAGCGCGCGGAGCTAAAGCCCATGATCGAGCTTGGGCCGTATTTTTCGACGGTGGATTTAAATTTATCCGCGAGGAAATCATAAACCTCCTCAAAACTCACTTCTTCAAGCTCGCCGTGCTTGTCGTAGACGCCGTTTAGCTTTCTAATCATCGGTCGGCTTAAGCGTTTAGGAGAGTTTACGAACTCCCATCCGAACATTCCTTTTAAGCAAAGCTCGCCATCGTTTACGTGGTGGTCTTTGCTAGGTTTGGCATCTATGATTCTACCGTTTCGCACGATAAGATCGATGCCGCAGCCCGTACCGCAATATGGACAGGTGGTCTTTACGATCTCTTCCATTTTTGCTCCTTTCTGGTATTACTAAAAATTATGAGATTATTATACAACTGCAAATATAAATTTAGTTTTAAAATTAGTATATTTTTTTAAGAATTATTTAAGTAATATGTAAATTTAGAATATTCCTTTTTTGGCTAAATTTGCCTTTAAAATCGTATTTTGAAAGCAAAAATCACATATTAGTCATTTTGATAAAATTTGTCCTACCGGTACTACTCTATAATAATCTATTAAAGATTTCTTGCTGCCGATAACTTGCTTATATCTCCATCCCATCCCTACTGTATGCTTTGCCTTTTATCTCATTTTTTATCTCTGTAGGCTCATCATCCAGTAGCTTACTAAAATTCGGTATTAAATTGCTTATTTTTGAGATAAAATTAATAACCTTCGTTTTAAAGCTTTCTATTTCGTCTTTAACTTTTACTTCTTCTTCTAGCTCAGATATTCTTTGAACTTTGCCATTTATAGAAGTTTGTAGTTTAACGATTTGTAGTAGCTTGCTTTCATTGTCTTCCTTTAAGGCATTCTCGTTACTTAACGACGCCTCCAGCTCTTCGTTTCTTTGTTTCAAAGACTGATTTGTTTTTTCTTTGCTTTCTAGATCTGTATTAGCTTCTTCGAGCTTGCTTTGTAGGGCATCGCTTTGGTCGGCTTTTTGTTTTAGTTTATCTATTTGCGCTATATCAGCTTCAATATTTTCTAATCGGCTTTTTAATTTATTGTTTTCATCTTCTTTTTGGATTAGCTCGGCCGAGAGGTTGCTTATTTGCAAATTCCTATCTTTTATAATATTGTCTTGATTGTTTAGGTTCGCGTTAATCTCTTTTAGATTTTTATTTTCTTGGATTAGATTTTCATTGGATTGATCCAGCTCGTTATTTTTTGCAATTATCTCACCCTTGTTTATTAGTTGATTCGTTAGCTCGTAAACCCTTTGTTTTAGTTCTACGTCGGTAACTATACTTATATTATTTTGCATTTGATCTAATACTAAATTCGTAAGACTCGTTATAAAAGTCTTATCGTCCTCGATTTCCAATCTCAAATAGTCTTTGCCGAACATAGACTCTTTCTTTTTTATATACTTTCTTGCTTCATCGACTATGGATTGTCTAATTTTATTTTTAAACTTTTGCTCATTACTATACTCTTTTTCGGTTTTGTGCATTTGTTTTATATTTTTATGCCTCATCTTAGAGCCTAGCTTGCCGCGCAATGCTATGCCCTTAAACGCCGCCCCTCCCATTTCTTGCATACTTCTGCCGAATTTTAGCGTTTCGCCCTTGCCGTTAAACCTAAGATTTTTATGGTTTTCAAATTGGTAATTCGTAAAAATAAGCTGATAATGCTTAGTTTTCTCATCGTTGTGCTCAGCGATTAGCAGGCATTTAACGCCGTATTTAGCGCAATAATCGTTTGCAAATCTTCTAACTCTGTCGAGCGAGACCTGAGCGTTGATAAAATTTACTTCGGTTTTATTTAGCTCTTCTTTGGATTCTTTATTCCGATCGGTGCCGAAACTTATGACTATTTCGGAAAACCCGACCATATTTTCTCGCCAACGATTCTTTACCACCTTGCCGTTTTTATAGATTTTAGTTTGGGCTTCGTAGTCGGCCTTCATTTTTTAGTGGTATTTTTTCAAGAGTGCTTTTATATACTTTCTATCGCTAAATTCCCTATCGCTATTAGGCATCTCTCGCATATTGCCGTTATCGTTATATTCGCTAAGCACTATGTATCTATTATTACGGCTGTTGCCTCTAAGATATCCGATCTTAGAGGCGTGCTTAACCTCTCTAACATTGTGCTCATACCTTATAATAGCCTTTTTGAGCGTCAAGAATTCGCTTCTTACACAAAGAACTAGGCTGTGTCCGCCTATTTGAAGAGCATCACTCATTTTTAGTCCTTTTCTTTATTATCTACTATAGAAATTAAGAGCATGTTTTAACCCTTTTTTGAAAAATATAAGTCGCAATGTCCGTTATCGCAAACGCTATGCGAGAATTCTTTGCATCTCCCATCTTTATATAACGCGGAATATCTCTGCCCTGCGATATACGAAGATCAAGAGTAGATACGCCGATGCCAAGAACCCCTGCGGTTTGCTTTCTGTCTAGAACTACCTTTCCTTTATATTGGCTAGATATGCGCTCAAGAAGCGTTTTGTACTCTACATCGTTATATAGTTCGTTAAGCATCCCATTTTCTACTTATGCTTATTCTTATATAACTAATTATATGTACTTTTCATTTACTCTTGCTATTTTGAGTAGTTTTTGGATAGTTTTTGAAAAATTTTTAATACCCTATGATTCCTTAGGGTATTTTAGAGTAATTTAGGATAAAAAATGTTTTCTTGTTTTTAAAAACAAAAATAAAGCATCTTAGATTGACTTAGAAAACATGGCGAGAAATTGGAATATTAAAAAATTTCGGGAACAAATAGGGAACAAATTTTATAAAACTAAGAAAACTTAAAGTTCTTAAAACATCGTTAAAATCGGGATTTTAAAATGATTTTTGAAGATAAATGGCTCCGGATGCTGGGTTCGAACCAGCGACCAAGTGATTAACAGTCACCTACTCTACCGCTGAGCTAATCCGGAACACTTGAAAAGAGCTCGTATTATAGACGAAAAGATATGTTTTGTCAATAAATTTTAGCTTAATTTATAAAAAATTGTACAGAGCCCAATAAATTTTTATAAAAGGCTAAAACTAGCCTTTTATAAATCCACTTGCAATAACCTTATCGCCATCATACATAACACAAAGCTGGCCTTGCGCCACACCAAGTGCATTTTGATTTAGCGTTAATTTTGCCGTTTTATTCTCTTTATCAACCTCAACAAAAGCATCAAGTTTAGGGCTTCTATATCTTATCTTGGTTTCGCACTCAAATTTATCTTTATCTATAAATAAATTTACGTTTTCAAGCTCGACTACCTTTTGAGCCAAGTCATCTTTTGTTCCTACAACGATCTCGTTTTTATCGGCATTTATCTTTATAACAAAGTGTGGCTCATGGGCGCCAAAAACCTCAAAACCGCGGCGCTTACCGATAGTATAGTGCATATAGCCTTGGTGGCGGCCGATTATTTTGCCATCTTTATCAACTACGTTTCCTGGTAAATTTGTATTGTAATGCTTATTTAAAACCTCGATATAAGTATCTTCCACAAAGCAAATTTCACTACTTTCTGCCTGCGTAGCAAATTCTTCAAGCACTTTTACACTTCTTGCAAGCTCTTTTATATCTTTTTTAAATTTATCCCCAAGCGGGAAAATAACATCTTTTAATATCTCTTTTGGCACTTGAGCTAAAAAGTAGCTTTGATCCTTGCTAGGATCTTTTGCACATGTGATAAATCCATCAATAACTTGCACATAATGCCCAGTAGCAAGCTTCTCACAGCCATTTGCCTTTGCAAAATCAAGCAGCGCACCAAGTTTTATAAATTTATTGCACAAAGCACAAGGATTTGGCGTCTTGCCCTCTTTATAGAGCTTCACAAAAGGATCATAGACAAACTCGTTAAATTTATCCTGCAGATCCAAAATATGCACCTTTATGCCAAGATACTCGCCTACTTTTTTTACTTTTCTGATATTTTCTTCGTGATATCCTGGCTTCTGATGTAGCATCATATAGCAGCCTTGCACTTCATGACCAGCTTCTTGCAGAAATTTAGCCGTCATAGTGCTATCTACACCACCGCTCATTGCGACCATTATTTTCATATTTTTTACCTCTTTGAAATTTAAAAGCGGATATTTTATATCTTATTTTTAAATAGTCAAAATTTCGTTTGCGATAAGCTCTAAATCATCGGTGATTTTGTATAAATTTATATCTTCTTTTTTTATTGTTTTTTGGCTAACTAGCGTATTTTTTATAAATTCATCAAGCCCTTGCCAAAACTCGCTCCCAAAAAGAAAAATTTTTACTTTTTTACTACCAACTTGAGCAAGTACTAAAATTTCAAAAAGTTCATCAAGAGTGCCAAAGCCACCCGGAAAGACGACAAATGCGACTGAACGATCGGTAAGTGCAAATTTTCTTGGGCTTAAATTTGAAAAGAGGTATTTTGCCGTAACGTAAGGGTTTGTATTTTGTTCAAACGGAAGCCTCACATTTAGGGCTATGCTTGGCGATTTTGCACTATCAAACGCGCCCTTGTTTGCGGCTCTCATTATGCCGTCTCCGCCACCAGTTAAGATGGCATACCCTAGCTCGTTTAGTTTGTAAGCTAGTTCATAAGCCTTTTTGCAGTAGAAATTTTCTTCATCAAATCTAGCCGAGCCAAAGAAGGTAACATTTTTATTTTTATATTTTAAGACATTTGGAAAATTTAAAAGATCGCTAACTAATTCATTATTCATTATTTTAACTGTTGGAGCCTCTCGCGTTTTGAGCCTATCTGAGTGATCTGGATGCCAAAGTTTCCATCGATTATGACAACTTCGCCAAGAGCTATTACCTTATCGCCGATCAAAATTTCAAGCGGATCGTTTGCTAATTGATTTAGCTCGATAACTGAGCCAATATCCATGGTAAGCACATCTTTTAAAAGCATTCTTTTTGATCCAATACGAACACGAATAGGGAGCCTAACATCCATTATAAGTCCGATATTTCTCATCTCTTCAGCGCTAAAATCGCCCTTAGCTGCATGAGGAGTGCTCGCTGGTGCAGCTGGTGCTTCGGTCTTTGTTGGCTCAAAAAATTTCATCAGCGAATGATCGCAAGCAAAACCGATATGCTCACTTAGATCTTCGATTTTGACATTAAATAAAAATAGCTTTTCATAAACACTAAAATCAAGCGAAGAATTTTCATCTAAAAAATTTACATTTATTACTTCAAAATTTATCTTTGGCATGCCCTTTTGAGCGCCCAAGGATGTACTAAAAGCACTAAAAAGGTTTGAAAATATCTCTTTTGCGGCGTCAAGCTCATCACTGCCTAAATTTTCATTCTTTGAAATTTCCTCTTCGCCCATCATCCATTCGCTAATGGCACTTATTAAAACCGGAGTGCATACTATCTCTGTTTTAGCATTGATGTCGCCGCTTAAAGAGATATTGGCCATCACTACTGGAGGCTTTATGCCATTTTGCGTTGGCGCGTCAAACTCATTTCTTTCACCAACCTCTGGAGCTCTGCCCGTAAGTCCTTCGATAGTAGCTTTTAATTCGTTAGAAAATATATTAAAAAAATCATTCATCATCTTCGTCGTCCTCTTCTTCTTCCATTTTGCGCTCATTAGCTTCATACGCCATTAGCTTTGCTTTTCGCTCTTCTTCGTATTTTTCTAAGATATTTTTGATTTCATCTTTATCAGAGCGTATTAACTGCTCAATCCTTATAGATTTTCTAAATCTATGAAGCCCAACTTCAGCTAAGAAAACTTCTTTTTTATCGATACAAACGATCGCCTTATCATCAGCTCCTCTATCAAGCCTTAAAATATCGCCTTCTTTTAAATTTAAAAACTCATTTACGCTGATGATCGATTTGCCAAGTATGGCTTCATATAAAATTTCTGCTCGTCCGATAAGTGTTTTTAGCTCTTTGTTTCTACTTTTTTTTGCACTCGTTTCACCAAGCATAATGTCCCTGTTTGCAAGGCGTGAGAGTATCGGTTCAAGATAGATGACTGGATAGCATAAATTTATCATACCGCTTGAGCCACCAACTATGATTTCCATAACGACCATGATGACGATCTCATTTTGAGAGACGATCTGTACGACATTTGGGCTACTCTCTTTGGCTTCCACATTTGGATACATATCAGTTATCATCGACCAGCTCTCTTTTAGACGCTGCATGATCATTCTAAGCACCGCATCAAGCAAATTTACTTCAATGTCGGTTAGCTCTCTATTTGCCTCAAAATTTTCACCAGTTCCGCCAAGCAAACGATCTATCATTGGAAAAGCAATACTTGGATTTATCTCCAAAACACAGTTTCCATCAAGCGGCTTTATAGAAAAGACGTTGAAACTAGTTGGACTTGGCAAACTCATCAAAAATTCGCCATAAGTCATTTGATCAACACTGTGAAGTCTGATCTCGACAATACTTCTCATAACACTAGAAATTTGACTAGCCAAATTTCTAGCAAGCTTATCATGAATGCCTTTTATCGCACGGAGTTGCTCTTTACTAACGCGGTTTGGACGCTTAAAATCATAAATAATAATCTGTTTTTGTTCGCCTTGCGATCTCTCTTCGACCTCGATATTACTCGTATCGCCGTCTTCATCAACAACTTCAAGTAGCGCGTCTATCTCTTCTTGACTTAAAATATCAGCCATTAAACCCCCAAGCTACGCCTGATACGATCAAGCAAACGTTTATGAATTTGTGAAATTCTACTCTCGCTGATATTCATGATCTGGCTTATCTCTTTTAAATTTAGCTCTTCATAATAATAAAGCTGAACCAACATCTGATCTCTTTCGTCAAAATCTTTTAAAGCTTCTTCTATTTTTAAAATAAGATCCTCTCTCTCAATGCTTTTCTCGACATCATTTTGACCAATTAGCTCCATTTGCTCATCTATTGGCAAAATAGTGATAATACCGCTAACGCCTCTTGCCTCTCTTATCTTCTCAATATCTTCATTAAGCTTTTCGGCCAAATACTCATCGCTTGGCTCTTCTTCAAATTCATTAAAGTAGTTATCTATCTCGCTATTTATGCTCTTTACCAGCTTTCTATCGCTTCTGCTAACAACATCAAGCGTCCTTAGATAATCAAGCATAGAGCCATAAATTCTCTTTTTGCCATAACCCCAAAAAGAGTCATTTTGCTCCTTGTCATACTTCCTACTAAGTTTTATCATCTCTTCAACACCAATGCTTATTAGGTCATTTGTATCTATACTTGATGGCAACCTCTCTTTAAGTCTAAACGCCATTGCACGCAGTGCTGGCATGTATTTTAAGACAATCTCGTCTTGTTCTTTTTTTATCGTGTTTTTATAAGCGTTAAGCTGCTTTTGCTTTAACTCGTGCATTTCGTTTACCAGAATCAAAATTTTCAGCAGTCATTTTTACCATAATATTTTCCATACGCTTTTCTCTAGTATTTAGCTCAGAGATGAGATAGTCTGCGATCTCTTCGTGTTTTTGTTTGTCAAAAATTTTAGTTAAAGCCCTTTTCACATCGATGTAGTTCATGATAACAATATGAATTATAAGATAAAAAAATAAAGTAATAACTAGTGTATAAACAAGCATTTCGATAGGCTCACTCACCTTTAGCAAGGTAAAAACTATACCTACAAAAAAACCACAAACCGTAAAAAATGCTATAAAATTTTCTGCACGCAAAGCTCAATCTCCATCAAAATTGTTCTATCAAACGCTTAAAGAAGCCCCCAAAGCTCCTACTTTGCTCATCGTTAAGCACTTTTCGTTCCAACCTATAAAGTAAATTCGAAGCTATCTGTTTTATCTGAGCGCTAGGCTCAGAATAAGCAGCGTCGTCTGTAAAAAGCGTTCGTTGTTTTATACTTCTTGAAACATTCTTATCAGAAGCCACAAATCCTATAAGCTCTAAATTTAAGCTAGGCCCGATATTTGCATTAGCAACGCGTTTGATATTTTCATAAATTCTAGTCGCTTCTGCCTCATTTTTTACCATATTTAAAAGCAAAAGCTCACTATTTTTAAACCTTGAAACGATCTTTATGACAGCGTATGCATCGGTTATCGCTGCAGGATCAGGCACAGTCACCACCACGACCTCATCAGCTGCCTCTAAAAATAGCTGCGTGCTACCGCCTATGCCAGCTCCAGTATCGATGATCAAAAAATCAAGCTCATCAAGCTCGCTCGCCTCGTCTAAAAACCTCTCAAATAAAAATTGATTGTTAAATTTTAAAATTTCATCACCGCTTTCACCAGGAATGAGGATCAAATTTTTATTTATAGGTATCAAGATGTCTTTTAGGCTGCACTCGCCTTTTAGCACGTGAAGTAAATTTTTACCCATTTTTACATTTAGGATGACATCAAGGTTTGCAAGGCCGATATCAGCGTCAAATAGTCCTACTTTGTAGCCATTTTTTGATAAAACATTTGCTAAATTTGCACTTATCGTACTCTTACCAACACCGCCTTTGCCGCTAGTTATCGCAATAAAATGCGTATTTTTGCTCTTGCTTTGAGACTGGACTAAATTTTGTAATTTTTGCGCTTGATTATTCATCGCTAGCCTTTTGCTTTGTAAAGCCGTCAAACACGCACTCTACTAAAAATTCGCTCTTTGCCTCCACAAGATCATCAGGCACCTCTTGGCCCACGCTAAAGTAGCTAACCGGCGTGTTTGTCTCATATATCAGCGAAAAGACGTTACCAAAAATTTTTGTCTCATCAAATTTGGTGATTATCAGCGTGTCAATATCCAAAAATGAAAACCCATTATAAATTTCTATTAGATCTTCAACCTTTGAGCCAGCTGATAGGACTAAATTTACATCTATCTTTGCACCGCTATGCTTTAAAAATTTATCAAGCCTTTCAAGCTTTTCTTTATCATACTGAGAATTTCCAGTCGTATCAATAAGTATCACATCACAATAATTAAGCTGCTTTATAGCATTTTGAAAGTCATCTATCTCGATAACATCTAGAATAGGTAGCTTCATCATTTTAGCGTATTGAAATAACTGCTCAACCGCTCCAATACGATATGTATCAAGCGTGATGATACCTGTTTTATAGCGTTTTTCATTGCCGTAAGCAAAACGAGCAGCTAGCTTTGCAAGAGTCGTAGTCTTACCAACTCCAGTTGGGCCAACTAGCATCATAATACGCTGTTTTTTATCGCTCGGCTCTTTTCTACAAGGTAGCATATTTCGCAAAAGCGAGTAGAAATATCTTTTTACTGCGGTTGGATTGCTCTTCATCGAAACTGGCAAATTTTCAAGCGTCGTTTGCATGATAGCCTCTAAATGCTCATCTTTCATACCGCTTTGTTTTGCGAGTTTATAGATGCTAGCAAACTCAGGTGGGATCAAAAGATTATTGCGATTTGGGGCTTTCTCGTCCCAGATCATGTCAGTTATGAGCCCTATTTTCTCGCTTAGCACGCTTACTTGCTTTGCCACATCGTCTATTTTTTTATTCATGCCGCTTGGTATGCTTGACTCTTTATCTTTGACGTCATCGATATTTACATTTGCGATCGTGCTTATCTCTTTTGCAGCAGCTGAGATATTTAAAAGCACGCTCTCGTTTGGATCGTAAGGCTCTGGCGATGCCGTCTTTGCTTCAAATTTAGCCGGTTCTTCTTTTATCTCAAATTTTGGCTTAGCAGGTTCATAGTTTTTATTAAATTTAGAATAGGCATTTTCGTAATTTATGGCTTTTGTATTTGGTTTTAGAGGCTGCTTCACGTCGTCCTCTTCGACGCTTACTAAAATTTCATAAAGCGGTTTTTTATTTATCGTTTTGGCTTGAATTTGTTTTGTAGTAACTAATATGGCCTTTTCGCCGCACGTTTCTTGAGCCTTTTTCAAAGCCTCAATGGTGCTCTCGCCTGTAAAAGTATGAAATTTTGTAGCCATTTATATCCTTTTAACCTCTCATAAGCCCTAGTGGCACGATCACGCTAAGCCTCTTATCAGCTCCTGGGTGCGGGACGATAAGGCGCGGCGTCTTATAGACTTTTTTACTAAAATACAAAATATCTAGATCAAGCGTACGTGGCGCATTTTTAAACGTCCTCACGCGCTTAAATTTACTCTCATAGTGCCTCAAAATTTTTAGCAAATCCCGAGGGCTCATAGATGTTTGTAAATTTATAACAGCGTTACTAAAGTCATCCTGCGCTTCATAGCCAAACGCAGCATTTATAAGGATCGGCGAGACTTCAACTACGTGAAAACGCCTATCTTCACTAACTGCTCTTATAAATTTATCAAACCTCTTTGCGCTATCACCGATGTTGCCACCCATGCCAACTAGCGCCTCATACTTAAACTCATCTCTTTTTTGAAAAAAACTAGGGCAAAAACGGCTTTTTACGATCTTTCTTGCTCCAGCTAGCCTCATAAAATTTCGCACCCACCTTCTCTTGCGACCACTACGTCTTCGATACGCACGCCAAATTCATTTTCTAGATAAATTCCAGGCTCCACACTAAAGACCATGCCCTCTTTTATGAGCATTTCGCTCCTTGCTGAGATGACTGGAAGCTCATGTATATCGACACCCACGCCATGTCCTGTCGAGTGAAAAAAGACCTTTTCATATCCAGCCTTTGCTATCACGCTTCTTGCTGCAAGGTCTATCTCACACGCCCTAACGCCAGCTCTAGCAACCTTTATCGCAGCAGCCTGAGCCTCTTTTACGATCTCGTAAATTTCTTGCATCTTGGCGTTTTTAAATTTTTGCTCCTTTGAGAAGTTAAAATTTTCATCAAAGCAAGCAGTTCTAGTGCGATCAGAGCAGTAGCGTTTAAATTTAACCCCAGCATCAAGTAGCAGCAAATCGCCATTTTTTAAAATTTTATCCCCAGGCAGCGCATGCGCCTTTGCGGCATTTTCGTTTATCGCCACGATAGGATCAAAGCTAAGACCTAGCTCATTTTTTTGCCTAAAGATGAGCGAGGCGTTGAAATGAAGCTCTTTTTCGCTCATCCCTTCGCCATTTTCACGCACAAATTTAGCAAATTCGTCAAAGCATTTTGCTCCAAATTCGCTAGCCTTTTTTAAAATTTTTATCTCATCTTCGCTTTTGCAAATTCTCTTTATCCTAGAGAAATTTGCCTTTGGTTTGAAATTTATCTTAAAACCCTTACTAAGCGCGTTAAACTCGCTTAAGCTTAGCTCATCAGGGTTAAAAACGAGGCTACTTGGCTTCATCTTTCTTAAAAATGCCCTAACCTCGTTTATTAAATTTCTCTGTGCCAAAAGAACGACCACGCCTGCATTTACGCAGCTTTTTGCCTCGAAATAATACCTCGCATCCGTAAAAAAGTATTTCACGCCGTCAAGGCATAGCAAAAACTCATTGTCACAGCTGTAGCCGCACTCGTAAAATACGGCGTTTTCGTCCTTTAAGATGAAATTCATTGTGCGTTTTGATTTGCTCTTACTGCTTTGATTTGCTCAAAAATTTGAAGCATGCCTATCATCGCTAAATGATAGCCAACTGGTCCAAAGCCCACGATCTGGCCTGCTGCAACTGGTGCGATGAGGCTTTTGTGGCGGAACTCTTCTCTTCTATAAACGTTGCTGATATGCACCTCGATAACTGGCAGCGCAACCGCACTTAGCGCGTCACGGATAGCAATAGAAGTGTGAGTGTAGGCAGCTGGGTTTATGATGATGCCGTCAGCATCGCCCAAGCACTCTTGGATCTTATCGACTAGCTCGCCCTCAAGGTTGCTTTGAAAAAACTCGATCTCAACGTCATTTTGATCGGCAACGATCTTCATTTGAGAGTGGATATCCTCCATCTTCATAACGCCGTAAATTCCTGGCTCTCTAGCGCCAAGCATGTTGATATTTGGGCCTTGGATAACCATTATTTTTAGCTTCTTATCCATGTCACTCCTTTTTGATTAAATAGCCCAAATTATACATTTTCGTTCCTAAATTTTCGCTACAATAACAAAAATTTAAGGCTAGAAATGGAAATTTTAAAAGCAAAAAAGATCATCACTGGCGGAGAAAATCCAAAAATTTTAAGAAATTCTTGTGTTGTCATCGAGGGTGATAAAATTTTAGAAATTACAAGCGAAAAAGAGGCGCAAAAAAAATTTAAAGAGGCGAAAATTTGCGACTTTGGTGAGAGCGTGATCGCCCCAGCTTTTATAAACTCACACGTTCATTTGGAGTTTAGCTCAAACGTTAGCACGCTAAGATATGGTGACTTTATAAAATGGCTTGGCTCTATCGTCGATAAAGGCGGCGAGCTAGCTAAAATGGACGCTAAAAAAGCAATGAATGAAGCTATAAATTCGCTGCTAAAAAGCGGAGTTTGCGCCATTGGCGAGATATCTAGCTTTGGCTCGGAGCTTGAAATTTTAGCCGCTAGTCCGCTAAAAGTCGTGCTTTTTAGTGAAATTTTAGGCTCAAATGAGCAGATGGCTCAGCAAAATTTGCAAAATTTCTTAGCTAAATTTGAAAAAACAAAGGACTACAAAAGCCAAAATTTCACTCCAGCTATCTCGCTGCACTCGCCCTACTCTGTGCATCCAAAGCTAGCCAAAGCCGCCCTTGAGATAGCTAAAAAGGATGGTCTTCTTGTAAGCACGCACTTTTTAGAGAGCAAGGCTGAAAAGCAGTGGCTAGAGGACGGCAGTGGTGGCTTTAAAAAGCATCTTTTAAGATTTAGTCAAGACCCAAAGCCGATGTATGACGCGCAGGGCTACTTTGCGATGTTTCGTGAGATAAATACTCTATTTACGCACTGCGTTTATGTGAGTGATTTTGCTAAATTTAAGCCTCACCACAGCGTGACGCACTGCGCCGTTTCAAACAGACTACTTGGTAAAAAGACGCTAAATTTAAAAGAAATTTTCAAAAATAACGTCAGTCTAAACATCGGCACAGACGGCCTTAGCTCAAATATCAGCCTAAATTTCTGGCATGAGCTACGAGCCGCCCTATTTACCCACGCTAGCCTTGATCTAAACGAGCTTGCCACCAAGCTTTTTGTCGCTGCAACGCATGGGGGCGCAAAGGCACTTAGGACAAATAACGGCGAGATAAGGGCTGGACGCGCGGCTGATCTTGCCGTATATAACGACCTAGAGTGCGATGATAGCGAGCTAATACTTCAGCTCATACTTCATACAAACGAAGCTAAAAAACTATATATCGGAGGCAAAATTTGCAAATTTTAAGGTTTATTTTTAGAGGGATTTTGGGAATTTTTAAATTTATCAATAACTACTTTAAGGCGCTCATATTTTTACTCATCTTATTTTTTATTTTCGCGCCAGATGGCAAGATAAAAGAGCCAAATTTAGCCCGCATAGACATCATCGGCACGATAATGGATACAAGCGAAATTTTAGAAGCGCTAGAAAAAGCAAGACTTGATAGCAACATCAAAGGTGTGCTACTCTACATCGACAGCCCAGGCGGCGCGCTAAGTCCTAGCGTGGAGCTAGCCATGGCGGTCAAGCGGCTAAAAGAGAGCAAAAAAGTGCTCGCATACGCAGCTGGCAACATGGCAAGTGGCAGCTACTACGCTGGCGTAAATGCTGGTACTATCATTGCAAACCCAGGCGCTTTCATAGGCTCCATTGGTGTCATCATGCAAGGGGCAAACATCGAAAATTTAGCCAAAAATTTAGGCGTGAGCGAGCAGGTGGTGAAGGCTGGCGAGTTTAAAGAGGCTGGCACCTTTATGAGGAGCTGGAGCAAGCAAGAGCGTGAGAGCTTGCAAGGGCTCGTAAATGACGCTTATATGCTCTTTGTGAGCAACGTGGCAGAGGCTAGAAATTTAGACATCAAGAAAAAAGACGAGTGGGCAAACGCAAGGGTCTTTTTAGCTCATAATGCCCTAAAAATGGGGCTAATTGATAGCCTTGGCAGCTACATAGACGCTCAAAACGAGCTAGCTAAAATGAGCCTCGTAGATGAGCCAGTTTGGCAAGAAAAACCGCAGATCGAAAAGATAATGGAGAAATTTACAAAGCAAGGCATAAACTCGCTTCTTAGTGCATTTTTTGAGACAAAGCTCAAATAACCAAAGCAAAAGATCAGGGCGGCGATAAACTGCATATATAGTATAAATTTAGCTCATGCTTTGCAAAAATTTTTTGGCTATATTTTTTAGCTTAAACTCGTAAAGTAGATTTGAAATTTTATCTGTTGATTTGATGTCCAGCCCAAGATCATTTGCTAATATTTTGTAATAAATTTGCGGGCTATCTTTTAGATTAATTGGTGGTGATTTTGAGCTTTTTGAGAGCTTTTTGCCATCTTTTAAAAGTAGCTTATGATGAATAAAATTAGCATTATAAAAGTTAAAATTTAGCCTTTTTGCAAGGTATCTTTGAGCTAGCGTGCAAGGTAGCAGGTCTTCCCCTCTAATAACCAAATTTACGCCCATATCCTCGTCATCTATCACGCTTGCAAAGTTGTAAGCCGGAGTAAAATCTTTTTTATAAATCACAAAATCACCCATTTGCTCTGCCACAAGCTTACCAAGAGGATCACCCTCATCCACGCTTAGTCTAATAGTGGTCTTGTCTTTTATAAATTCTAGATTTTTATTTTTACAAATTTTAGTGTAAATGCCGTTTATGTAGGCATTTTTTGTAGTCCTTGAACATTCGCAGATATAAATTTCATTAAGCTTTTTTAGCACATTTTCATATCTTTGCGATCTCGTTTTAAAGCTAAAATTACACTCAAAGTCACTTACACTAATTGGACCTTTATCGTATTCAAGCTCCAAAAATTTTAAAACATCAAAGATATTTTGAACAAATTCTTGCCGGTATCTACTAAGATCATAATCATCGATACGTAAGTGCAAAACGCCACTTACCGAACGTGTCAAAAGATAAGTTAGGATGAAGTTATAAGCATTGCCAGCATGCAAAAACCCACTAGGCGTAGGAGCTATGCGGGATGCTATGCCACCATTTGGTGGCAAATAGTCATTAATCTCTTGGTCTAGCCTCATTTACCCTTAAAGTACGTCCGCCTAGTTCTTTTTCATTTAGCGCGTCTATAGCCCTTTGTCCCTCATTTGCATCGTCCATTTCAACAAAGCCAAAGCCTTTTGAGCGATCAGTTTCTCTATCTTTTACTATTTTTGCTCGCCTTACTTCACCAAATTGTGCAAAGGCTTCCTTTAATTCTGCCTCTGTCGTTCTATACGACAAATTTCCTACATAAATATTCACAGGAGTATTCCTTAAAAAAATTACCGATTTATTCGGTTAGTGTGATAATAGCTAATTTTCGTCAAAAAGATGTAAAAAATCAAAAATTTATTATATTTTTTTGAAAAATATTCTTAAAAACTACAAACTCGTATATATAGAACTTTCATAACTATCACTAAACAAAATTTAATCTTAAGTTTAAAAAGAATAATTAAATAAAAAATTATTTTATCTTTATAAGCTATTTATAAAGTAAATCATTCTTTGCTTTAAGATACGCTTCATCGCCAAGTAAATTTTTAACTATAAAAAGTGCAAATTCCATTGAAAAAGCAGGACCTTTTGCTGTAATAATATTTTGATCCCTCAATACACTCTTGCCGTTATCATAGCCCCTTTTATCACTTCTTACATTTTCTTCAAATCCTGGATAACAAACAAAATGATCTTTTAGCACACCAGCACTCTCAAGCACCATAGGAGCAGCACAAATGGCACAAATAAGCTTATTGCTTTTATCAAAATTTTGCAAAATTGCTTTGAGCCTTGTATCGTTTGCTAGATTGCTAGCTCCTGGAAGTCCGCCAGGAAGGACGATCGCATCATAGTCTAGCTCCTTCATCTCGCGAAGTGTCACATCAGCTTTTACGCATATATTGTGACATCCTTTGATATTTACGTCATTTAGCCCAACAATAGAAGCTATCGCTCCAGCTCTACGTAAAACATCAACAGAAGTTAGTGCTTCTATCTCCTCAAATCCATCAGCTAAAATCACAGCAACTTTTTTCATAAATTTATCCTTTACAATAATGTGTTTTATTTGTTAAATAAAATTTTATATAATGTTGGCTTATTTCACAAGAAAGGACAGAGCATGCAAGTAAAAATTATTTACTGCAACTCTTGAAACTATCGTCCGGTAGCTTCTCGTGTAGAAGATGAAATAAAAGCGAACTTTAGTGATGCAAGAGTCGAAAAGGTTATAGGTGATGGTGGAAATTTCATCGTCGAGGTTGATGGAGATGTTATATTTTCTAAGAAAGATCGCATTGGAAATGATGAAGCGAGATTTCCTCACGGTGAAGAGGTCACAACTCTTATAAACAAATATCTCAAAGAAAAGTCGGCTTAATGCTAGCTACCGAGACGGGAAACCGTCTCGTTTTTCCCCTGTTTTTGACTTACGGTTCTACTATCCTAATATAAAAATTTTATAGTTAAAACATTTACTTATCTCGCTAAGAATTTTCATTTCTTTATATATTTTTTGATTTTTAAATATTTTATGAGCTGATATTTGGCTATATTTGATTTTTATAGAGTATAAAAATTTTGTGCATTCTATGCTAGTGCCGTTTGAAATTTTACAATGTAGAAATGAAGTTTTTTGCTAAAGCCAATACTTTTTAAATAGTGACTTTAGCTAAGCATTAGATTTACTAAACGTAAATTTAGTAAGAAAAATTAAACTGTTTTATTTATTCGCACGCTCGATATACTCGCCGCGAACAGTATCCACACGGATAACTTCGCCTTCAAGTACGTGAAATGGTATCTGAACTACCGCGCCACTCTCAAGAGTAGCTGGCTTTTTACCGCCTTGCGTATCACCCTTGAAATTTGGTGGAGTCTCAACTATCTTTAGCTCAACTACTTGCGGTACTTCAACGCCGATTGCATTGCCATTGTGAAATAAAATTTCAACCATCATGCCATCGATCATCCATTTTTTTACATCACCCACATCCTCATCGCTAATAGCAACTTGTTCATAAGTAACCGTATCCATAAATTGACAATACTCACCATCATCATAAAGATACTGCATCTCTTTTTCTTCAAGATGTGGTTGCTCGCATTTATCGCCTGCGTGAAAAGTCTTTTCAAGCACTTTTCCGTCGATAAAAGATTTGATTTTCGCACGAACAAAAGCTGCACCTTTGCCCGGTTTAACGTGTTGATATTCTACGATTTTATAAGGAACGCCATCGATCTCGATCTTTAGTCCCTTTTTTAGATCGCCCATTGAATATGAAGCCATTTTTTATCCTTTCAAAATTTTATATAACTGCGTATTGAGCCCAAACGCAAGCTTCAAGTGCGTTTAGTCTCTCTAACGTTTCTGCTTTTATATGTTCATCAACCAAAATGACAGCAAGTGCCATATTGTGATCATCTCTACCAAGGCGGAAGTCTGCAATATTAATCTTTTCATCAGCTAAAATTTTACTAATCTGAGCAATAACACCTGGCACGTCATGATTTTTAAAGATGATCATCTTGCCTTTTGGTTTAAAGTCAGTCTTAAAACCATTTATCGTTACGATACGTTGCTGATTTTCACCAAATACCGTTCCACCAACGGTTACAATACCATTTTCGGTAGTTAAGCGAACGGTAATTTTATTTTTAAAAATGCTATCTCCACCAAGACTAGTTTCAGTCACTATACCTTTTTCATCGCATAAAAATTTAGCATTTACGTAATTTATCGCATCACCAAGACTCTCTTTTAATGCACCAACTATGGCAAATGTTAGCATTGAATTTGCATATTCGCTGATTTGACCGTGAGTTTCTATACGGATAGCCTTGATAGCGCTTTTATTTATCTGTGCAGCAAGAAATGCCATCTTGCTTGTAAGATCGATATAAGGCTCAACAAATGGCGGTAGATCTTCTGTTTTTATAGGTAAATTTAACGCATTTGGATAGCTTATACCGCGAGCTGCTAAAATAGCTTGCTCGACTGCCTCAACTGCGATATTTCGCTGTGATTCAAGTGTATTTGCTCCAAGGTGTGGGGTGACACTTACATTGTTTAGATCAAGAAGTGGATGATCAGTTGCTGGCTCTCTTGTAAAAACATCAATACCAGCGAATGCTATTTTGCCACTTTTTAGTCCTTCATAAAGTGCTTCTTCGTTATAAAGACCACCTCTAGCGCAGTTTATAAGTCTTACGCCATCTTTCATTTTTGCGATCTCTTTAGCACCTATCATATTGGTCGTCTCTTTAGTTTTTGGCGTATGTATCGTGATAAAATCACATGCTAAAATATCATCAAAATTTTTAGTATAAGTACCGCCCATATCGATAACTTTAGATGGGTCAATATATGGATCATAAGCGATGATCTCCATACCAAAAGCTTTTGCACGAACAGCTACCCTTGAGCCAATATTTCCAAAGCCGATCACGCCAAGCTTTTTCTTAAAAAGTTCAACCCCATACCATTTCTCACGCTTCCAAATTCTATCTAGCTTTAGATCATTATGAGCGTATTCAAGAGATCTAGCTGAAGCTAGCATATGCGCCATTGTCAGCTCGACCGCGGCAATAGTATTTGCAGTTGGAACGTTCATAGCTATTATGCCACGTCTTGAGCATCCTTCTATATCGACATTATCTACACCAACACCAGCTCTAACAATAGCTTTTAGTTTTTTGCCAGCGTTTAAAAAGGCCTCGTTTACTTCAGTTGAGCTTCTTGTTATAGCAACATCGGCCTCGCCTAAAATTTTTAAAAGTTCGTCTTTGGGAGTATTAACTGCGTCTATTACATTTATATCTTGCTCTTTTTTTAAAAGTTCAAAACCTACTGGATGTATCGCATCGCAAACAATGATAGTTTTCATAATTTTACCTCTCTCACACTTGAGTGGATATCATAAACTCTTAGTTCTAAAATGATATTTTGTAGAAGTTTAGAGTCTTGAGTATTTAAAAATATCTGGCTTTTTGCACCATCTTTTACAACAGTAAAATCGACCTCGCTTTTTCTTAAAGTCTGCATCAAACAAAACATTGAATAGATATCATTTTTATCTATCAAAAGCTCATATGCAGTAATCTTTGGTTTTTCTATTTTGGGTCGGTTGTATTCTATAAAAATTTCATTTACAGGCAGCACATAATCTCTTTTTCTAATAGTTGCTAGCTCACTCATCCAGTTAATATTGCTGGTCGTGCTTTTGGTTAAATTTTGCTCATTTGTGATATTTTCTTCAGATATTTGGCTGAAATTTATACTTGCAAATTTAACAAGAGAAATTCCAACCAAACTCAATATAACAAATAGCAGGACAACTACTAATAAAAGTACGCGTCTGCCCATTTAAACTAAAGTAATTGTTCTTTTATGATATCGCCAAGTGTTACTTTATCGTCGTTATCATTGATCTCATTTAACACTTCACGCTCTTTTTGTTTTGCTAAACGGCGTATGCTCAGGCGAATTCTATTTTTCTTCTCATCGATAAATGCGATAGCTGCTTCGATCTCATCACCGATCTTAAGTGTGCTAACATCTACACTACCTAGATCTTCTTTACGGATCAGCGCATCAACGTTATTACCAAGCTCTACAAACACGCCAAAGTCTTTAATGTCGCGAATTGTTCCTTTTACGATATCGCCTACATTAAATTTATCAGCAAATGCTTGAACTGGACTTTGTTTTAGGTCTTTTAGGCTGAGTGAAACTTTTTGTTCAGCACTATCGATTTTGATGATTTTTACTTCAAGTTCATCGCCAGCTTTAAACATATCTTTGCATTTATCGTTTCTATCCCAAGATGCGTCTTCATTGTGCAATAAGCCTTCAACGCAACCCACTCTAACAAATGCACCAAAATTTGTGATAGTTGTCACAACGCCTTTTACTACGTCGCCCTCTTTGAATTTAGCTTTAAATTCGTCAAATGGCTTTGGAAGTAAATTTTTAAGGCTCACTCTTAAGCGGTGTCCTTTTGCGTCTATTTCGATAACTTCAACATCGATCTCTTGACCTTCGCTGATGTGATCTTTTGGATTTTTGATATTTTTATCCCATGAAATTTCAGATATATGTAAAAATCCTTCAATATCGTTTCCAAGATCGACAAATGCGCCATAAGGCTCGATATTGCTAACTGTAACTTTGATAGTGTCACCAACCTCTAGTCCATCATTTATGATCTCTTCCCAAGGATCTGGAGTAGCTGCCTTGATAGATAGAGATAGGTGGCGTTTTTCGTTGTCATAGCTGATAACTTTAACTAAAACTTTATCGCCTTCTTTATATAGTGAGCTAGGATTTACTGGGCCTTTATAACTTATCTCACTGTAATGCACAAGCCCATCGACTCCACCAACATCAACAAACATACCATAAGTTGTGATTTTTTTAACTGTACCCTCTATAACGCTATCGTTTTCTACTATGCTTGATAGAGCTTCTTTACGCTTTTTGCGGTCGTCATCTAAAATTTTCTTTCTAGAGACAACTATGCTATTTTCTTCTTTATCAATTTTTATAACTCTTACTTTATATGTTTTACCAATTACGCCTTCAGCGTTTTTAAAACCACTGTGAGTTTTTGGTAAGAAAAATTCCACCCCATTTGCATCTTGAGTTATAAAGCCACCTTTATTTTTTCCAACTACTTTTATGTCGATTTCGCCAGAATTTTCAGGATCGTAAGCTTCGATGAAAGCTTTAACTTTCTCTTTTCTAAGTGCTTTTTTGTGCGACACTATAGGTCTTCCATTTCTTGATCCAGTTATTACAACTTTGATCGTATCGCCAACTTTATGCGTCAGGTTGCCATTTGTATCAGTGATTTCAGAAACATTTAAAATGCCTTCTGACTTCTTGCCAACGTCGATTAAAACCTCATCGCCATTGATACTGACGATCTTTGCGTCACTATCTTCTTCAGTCTTTTTAAAAGACTCCTCTAACATCGCAGCAAAATCGATATCTTCGATATCTTCGTCTTTTGCTTTTCCTAATTGAACACTTTTGTTCACAGCCATCTTGATCCTTTAAATTTTATTATGCCGGTAGAGGCAAATTGGCTTATTATAGTTAATTGTGGCTTTAGCTAGGATAAATTTTATACTTTTTTGATTCTGTCAACGACTTTTTGTATGATCCAGTCAGGCGTGCTAGCACCCGCACTTATGCCACACAAATTTTTGCCATCAAACCATGATTTTTCAAGCTCTTCTTCGCTTTCTATCAGGTAGCTATCTTCGCAGAAATTTTTAGATATTAGATAGAGTTGTTTTGTATTTGAGCTATTTTTTCCACCAATTATTATCATCACATCGGCTCTTTTTGCCAAATTTTTAGCAGCCTCTTGGTTTTCAAATGTCGCGTTGCAGATAGTGTTAAAAACGCGCACCTCTTTTACATGGAGCATGAGATAGTTTGCGATCTGCATAAATTTCTCAACTTTTCTAGTTGTTTGGCTAACAAGAGCGACCTTTTGCTTGAATTTAATACCCTCTAGTTCGCTCTCTTCAAGCACGACGTAAACATTGCCTTTAGCGTATGACTTCACACCTTTTACCTCGGGGTGGTGCATGTCGCCATAGATCACCACATCATAGCCCTCTTCGCTCATTTTTTCACAAATTTGCTGTGGCTTTGTCACAAACGGACAAGTTGCGTCGATCACTTTTATATCTGTCTTTTTTAGCTCTGCAAGGTCGCTTTTAGTGATGCCATGAGTGCGGATGATCGCCTTTTTCTCATCTTTTAGCTCGTCTATACCCTCAAGTGTTTTTACATTGTAGTTTTTCTCAAGCCTGTTTATCTCTTCGTTATTATGGATGAGTGGCCCAATGGTCGCAGCATCTCCTGCATTTTCAGCAATCTTTATCGCCCTTTTTACACCAAAGCAAAATCCATAACTACTAGCAAGCTCAATCTTCAACTCTAGCTCCCATTTTCTTTAAAATTTCAGCAAAATTTGGAAATGAAGTGGCGATAAATTCGCTCTTTTCTATCTGCATGCCGCACTTTAGTCCAAGCACAGCAAAGCTCATCGCGATCCTGTGATCTCCATGGCTATTGATCGTGGCAAATTTAGCCTCTGAACCATTTATGATAAAGCCATCTTCAAGCTCGCTAGCATCTACACCACACTGCTTTAACGCATTTATCGTGACAGCTATCCTGTCGCTCTCTTTTACGCGAAGCTCTTTTGCATTTGTTAGCTTGCTTTGACCTTTGGCGCAGGCAAATGCGATGGCTAAAGCTGGAGCTTCGTCGATGAGCCATGAGATATTTTCACTAACTTCCACGCCTTTTAAATTTGGTGAGTATTTGACCTCGATATCACCGATATCTTCATATTTGCTTAAAGTTTTGTGAAATTTTATCTCAGCTCCCATTTTTTCTAGAATTTTATAAGCTTCGATGCGAGTTTTATTTAGCAAGATATTTTTTAAAATAATGTGTGAGCCCGGAATGATAAGTGCTGCGACCGCAAAGAAAAATGCAGAACTTGGATCATTTGGCACGTCTATATCAAGTGGCGCAAGTGGGGCTTTCATCGGCTCTAGCGTGATTTCTAGGTCGTCACGCCTTATATCAGCTCCCATGCCAGCAAGCATTCGCTCAGTATGATCTCTGCTTAGCTCTGGCTCACTAAATTTGCAGCCATTTGAGTAAAGAGCCACCAGCAAAAGCGCACTTTTTACCTGAGCTGAGGCGATCTTGCTTTTAAAACTAAATCTTTCAAATTTTATCCCCCTTATACAAAGTGGAGCGTTGTTTGCGTTGTTTGCACCGTCTATCTTTGCACCCATATCGCTTAGAGGTTTTGCTATTCTAGCCATTGGACGTGAGTTTAAATATCTATCACCACTTAGCACGAAAAAGCCATCCTGTGCGGCTAATAGCCCCATAAAAAGCCTCATCGCCGTGCCTGAGTTGCCACACTCCAAAATTTCATTTGGCTCTTTTATCTTTTGTGGCGGAGTGATTATTATCTCAGCGCCGTTATCCTCTACTTTTGCGCCAAGGAGCTTGACTATTTTTAGAGTATTTAGCGTATCGCCTGCTCTTAGGTAGTTTCTAACGCGAGATGGCTTGTCGCTTAAAAGCGAAAAGATCGCACATCTATGCGAGATAGACTTGTCAGCTGCGATGTCATCGATGGTTAAATTTAGACTTTTTTCTAGTGGATAAATTCTCATCTTATTCCGATATTTAGTTTCTCTTTTAGCTCGCTTAAAATTTTATCCATAAGCGCGTTTATATCGTCATCTTCAAGCGTTTTTTCCATATCTTGGAATGTAAATTTAAGGCTAAGGCTAATCGCGCCGTTTAGTTTCGCATCTTTATAGATATCAACCGGCAAGAACTCTTTTAGCTCTTTTAAATTTAGCCCTCTTATGCACTCATAAATTCGTCCAGCCTCGAAATTTTCAGGCACGATGAGGCTAAGATCCCTTGTAGTGCTTTGGAATTTTGAGTAAGGCACTGCTAAGATCGGCTCAAATTTAAGCTTTGCAAAATCAATCTCACAAACATAAGTTTTAGGCAGATCTCTTTTTGCCTCTACTCTTGCATCGACTCTGCCGATATAGCCGATCATTTCGCCATTTTGATAGATATGTGCTTGCTCGTATGGGCTAAGATACGAGATCTCTCGGCAAGGTTTTAGCTCGAATTTGCCTATGACATTTTGCACCATCGCTGCAAATGCGTAGAAATTTGCCTCTTCACCCTTTGCGCCGTTTATAAGTGTTGGCTCTTTTAAAAGTCCAGATACGACAAAGCCTAAATTTAAGCATTGGTTTGCATTTTCGTCAAAAACTTCGCCAAGCTCAAAAAGTCTAACTGAGCGCTTTGAGTTTTTGATATTTTTCTCGCTTGAGCTTAGAAGGTGATTAACAAGTGCTGGTCTAAGCGTATTTAGCTCGTTGTTTATAGGATTTAGTATCTTGATCTTGCAAGGCTTGAAATTTAGCTCACTTAGCTCATCAAGGCTGTCAAATACGTAGTGCACACTTTCAAAAAAGCCATTATCGGCTGCGCGGTGTCTTAAATTTAAAGCATTTTTATAGTCAAAATATGTCTTATTTAGCCTATTTTTCTCATAGAAATTTAGCGGCGTTGAGGCGATATTGTCGATGCCTATTATCCTTACGATCTCCTCGCAGATATCATGCGAATTTACAATATCGTGGCGAAATAACGGCACTTTTACATTAAAGCTCTCTTGCTCGACATTTACCGCGATCTCAAAGCCAAGTTTCTTTAAAATTTTAACGACATCATTTCTAGCAATATCTTGACCGATCATATTTTTAAGCTCACCAAGTGAGATGCTAAGCGTGATAGGCTCGGTGTTTAGAAGTAATTGCTGTGAGCCTGCAAAAAGACTTAGGCTATCTTTAAAGCCAGCTAGCCTTTTAAAAAGATAGTCCGCCCCGTAAGCTAAATTTGGCTCGCTACCACGGCTTGAGCGATAAACTTGATCACCCTTTGGTAAATTTTTATTTTCAAAAATGGCCTTTGAGACAACATCTGGTTTTACGTAGCTAGCCTCTACCAAGATCACCTTTGAGCCTTCATCGACCCTGGCTTCATCGCTTTGGTAAATTCCAGCAACGCCTAAATTTTTATCCTCACAAAAGACCACGCACTCGCCATTTTCGCCATTTTTGATGTCAAAAACTGCTTTTTCGCCCTCGCCCACAAGCTTAGCGTGATCATAAGCTCTAAACAAGACGCCCGTGCAAAATGTCGCGTATTCAAGCAGTCTTTCTACTAAATTTGTCTTTTGACAATCAATTAAAGCTAACCTCATCCTAGTTAATAAATTTTCACTTAATGCATTTTTTAGCTCAAATGCCTTATACAAAAACGAGCCATTTACCTTATCTTCAGTTCGCACAGACGCGATCCTACCGATGCCTAGTAAATTTTCGCTATCTTCATTTTCGTGGCTATCTTTCATACTTAGATCAAGCGCGGTGCAAATTTCTCTTGCGATGCCGTGCAAATTTTGGCAGTCGCCCCTATTTGCTGTGACATCAACCTCGATGATCACATCTTTAAACGCTTCAAATTCGCCAAGACTTCTGCCAAGTTTTAGCTTGCCGATACTCTCATCAAGTGGCAAGATACCGTCATTTATCTTAGGTAGTCCTAGCTCAGTTGAAGAGCAGATCATACCGCATGACTCGATGCCTCTTAACTTTGCCTTTTTGATCTCAAGACCATTTGGCATCGTCGTGCCAATGAGCGCAACTGGCACAAACTGGCCAGCTTCAACGTTTTTAGCCCCACACACGATCTGAAGTGTCTCTCCGCCAACATCGACTTGACAAACGCTTAGTTTATCAGCATCTGGGTGCTTTTCTCTACTTTTTACGTAGCCAACTACGATACTCTTTGGTAAATTTATCTCTTTATAGCTATCAACCTCTAGCCCGATAGAATTTAATGTCTTTGAAAGTGTCTCGCCACTAACGTCGCTAAGGTCAATCCACTCGTTTAACCAATGCTTTGAAATTATCATTTAAACTGCTCCAACAATCTTAAATCTCCCTCAAAAAGCGACCTTAGATCAGGCACTCTATGAAGCAACATCGCAAATCTCTCAACGCCAAGACCAAAGGCGTATCCACTTACATTTTTATAGCCAACTGCCTTAAATACATTTGGATCAACAACGCCGCATCCAAGCACTTCAAGCCAAGTAGTCTGCTTGCAAACCCTGCAGCCCTTGCCATGGCAGAATATACAACTAATATCAACCTCTGCGCTAGGCTCCGTGAATGGAAAGAAACTAGGGCGAAAACGTACTTCAACGTCGCCAAACATGTGCTTTAAAAAGCCCTCAAGCATTGATTTTAAATTTGCAAAGCTAACTTTCTCAGCATCCTCTACCACGAGGCCCTCAACCTGGTGAAACATCGGTGTATGTGTTAAATCCATATCACGTCTAAAGACCGTACCAGGCGCTATCATGCGAATAGGCGGCTTTTGATTTAGCATAGTTCGCACCTGAACTGGACTCGTATGCGTCCTTAAAAGTCTAAAATCATCTAGGTAAAATGTATCTTGCATATCCCTTGCTGGGTGGTATTTTGGTAAATTTAGCGCTTCAAAGTTGTGAAAATCATCTTCTATCAATGGTCCAGTCTCGAGCGAAAAATTTAGAGCCAAAAAGTATTCAATTATCTTATCCATCGTAGCCATCACAGGATGAAGTGCCCCACTAGCAACAGGCTCATTAAATAGCGTGATATCAGCGGCTTCTTTTTTCATCTTGTTATCTATCTCTTGTTCGCTAAGCTCAGCTTTTTTAGCTTCTATTAGCGCGCCAAGTTCATCTCTTTGCTTGTTTAAATTTGCTGCAAATTCCTTTTTCTCATCTTCGCCAAGCTCTTTTAGCTTTGCAAAACCTTGCGCCAAGATGCCCTTTTTGCCAAAAATTTCTACCCTGACTTTTTCCAAATCGTCAAGCGTTGAAATTTCATTTTTGATTTTATTAACGAAATCTTGCAATTTTTTGCCTTTATAAATTTTTGAGTCGATTTTATAGAAAAAGAGTTAAAATCAAGATAAAGAGCACGAAATTTAAGCACACTTTGATATAATTTTGCAAAATTTCAAAGGAGCTAAAATGACCATATTTGAAAAGATCGTAGCTGGTGAAATCCCTTGCAACAAAGTGCTTGAAAGCGAGAAATTTCTAGCTTTTAACGATATAAATCCAAAAGCACCGATCCACATCCTAATCATCCCAAAAAAACACTATAAAAATTTCCAAGAGATGGATCCGGTTTTAATGGGAGAGATGACAAAATTTATCCAAGAAGTGGCGACCTTAATGGGCGTTGATAAGAGCGGATACCGCCTTATAACAAACTGCGGTGAAAACGGCGGTCAAGAAGTTATGCATCTGCATTTTCACCTACTTGGCGGAGCTAAGCTTGGCTGGAGCGAAGGCGTAGCTGATCCACAAAGCACATTTTAATAACTTATAAATTTTAGACTCAAATCTTGAGTCTAAAATTTTATTCTATTTTCTGGCAGCCTTTATAACTTCAAGCAACTCTTCAAAACCTACTTTACTTGAGTTTTCGACATCTTTTAATATTTCAACGCCAGGTAGATTTCCTTTGTCTTTATCAGCAAAAATAACCATCGCTTTTTCTAAGCCATGATGAACATTTTCATGATGAGCTGCGATACTTGAGAGAATTTTGGCATCTTTTACAAGAGTATTTTTCACATCTTTTTCATACCATTTGCTAAATCTACACTCGTGAACATCTTGAATCTTATTAAACTCATTTAAAAGCACGCCTCTATATCCATTTAGCTTCATGTTGATGTGATCTATCTTGCCGTTACTTACATTGACCTCGTTTGTTACGTTTAGGGCTTGATTTAGGATATTTTGCGTATTTGCATTTACACTTGAGATATTTCCTTCAAATCCACCTAAAATTTTCATAGCATTTACAGAAATTTTTGAGAAATTCTCGCTCATTTCGATCATTGTATTCGCACTTTGCTTAAGTCCATTTATATTTACTTCAACCTCAAGTGTCGCCTTTTGCGTGCGCTCAGCAAGCTTTCTAACCTCATCTGCCACGACAGCAAAACCTCGTCCATGCTCACCAGCACGGGCCGCCTCGATAGCAGCATTTAGAGCTAGCAAATTTGTCTGATCTGAGATGTCTTTAATTAGATTTATAATCTCAACAATCGAATTTACGCTTCCATCAAGTGAAGATGCGTCATTTGAAAGGTCATTACTCATCTGGCTTACTTGCTCAATCGAGTTTAAAATTTCAGCCGTTTGCGACTTGAGTTCGCCTGTCTCTTTGAAAGTTTTTTCATTTAGTCCATTTATACTTTCAAGCATTTTTAGATTTTCTTCCATTATTAATTGCAAGAAATTTATACCATCTTGATAACTTGAAAGCAATAAATTTACAGCCTCTTGCTTATCCTTAGCTTGCTCTTTTGGCTCACAAGTTTTAACGTTTTTTAGCTCATTTTTAAGTGCTAAAATTTCAGTCTTTAAAGCTTCATTTTCTCTTTCTAAAGCTTCATTTTTACTACCAAGCTCTTTGCTTTTGCTGTCAAAAAACATTTTTCATCCTTTAAAATTTGTAGATTTTGCGTAATTATAACTCTTTTTACTTAAGCCAGTCGTCTAAAATTTGAATTTGCTCTTCAACGCTTTTATTTGCCGTGCCACCTTTTGAAGTGCGGGTCTCTTTTGAAGCGTGCAGATCTAGAAATTTGATGGCATTTTCATCTAAATTTTCATCGACACTTTTTAGCTGCTCTTTGTTTAGCTCGCTTAGATCAAGTCCCAAGCTTTCAGCCTTTGCCACAGCCTTGCCGGTGATAAAATGCGCCGTTCTAAATGGGATATTTTTCTCACGCACTAGGTAGTCCGCTAGATCAGTGGCGCTTAGATGACCTGTTTTTGTCGCTTTTAGCATATTTTTTTCATTAAATTTAGCCGTTTTTATCATCTCATTTAGGATGGTAGCCGAGCTTAAAATGGTCGAAACACTATCAAAAACGCCCTCTTTATCTTCTTGCATATCTTTGTTGTAAGCAAGTGGCAAGCCTTTCATCGTAGTTAGTAGCGCTACTAAATTTCCATTTACACGCCCAGTTTTGCCGCGTATGAGCTCAGCGACATCTGGATTTTTCTTTTGAGGCATGATAGAGCTGCCCGTGCTATAAGCGTCACTGATGCTTACAAAGCCAAATTCTTGTGAGCTCCAAAGTATAAGCTCCTCGCAAAGCCTAGAAGCGTGCGTCATAAAAACGCTAATGTTAAATAAAATCTCAAGCGCAAAATCACGGTCGCTCACGCTATCCATCGCATTTCGCGTGCAACCTGCGAAGCCAAGCTCACTTGCAACGATAGTTCTATCTATCTTATGAGGAGTGCCTGCAAGGGCTGCTGAACCAAGCGGACTTAGGTTGTTTCGTTCATATGAGCTAACAAAACGCTCGAAATCTCTTTTAAACATAAATGCATATGCTAGCAAGTGATAGCTAAGGCTTACTGGCTGAGCGTGTTGAAGATGTGTGTAGCCTGGCATTAGCGTATCTTTGTGGTTTTTTGCCAAATTTGTAAGCGTGGCGATGAGCTCTTTTATACATGAAGAAATTTCTAAATTTTTCTTCAATACGTAAAATTTAAAATCAAGCGCAACTTGGTCATTTCTACTTCTAGCTGTGTGCAGTCTACCTCCAAGCTCGGCGCCGATGATCTGGCTAAGGCGCTTCTCAACTGCCATATGTATATCTTCATCTTCTATCTTAAAAGCAAATTTACCAGCTCTCATCTCAGCCAAAACCTCATCAAGCCCTTTTATGATCGCCTCTGACTCATCTTTTTTCAAAATTCCGCAAATTCCTAGCATTTTAGCGTGCGCTTTACTGCCAGCGATATCCTCTTCAAAAAGATTTTTATCAAAATTTATAGAAGCATTAAATTCCTCAAGTAGCTTCGAGCTAGCCTCGCTAAATCTACCCTCCCACATCTTTTTGTGTGCGTTTTTCTCTTCTTTCATAGCTTTGCCTTTAATTAGTTTTGCGTGATTTTAACAAAATAGCACTTAACTGGGTATTTTAACTATAAAGTTGCAAAAAAAGTTATAAATATAATTTATCTTTAAGGATATGGAAATATAATTCAAAATATAACTTTTTAAAAACTATTTTAATTTTCTATTGAGATAGTTTAAAATAAAAATAATCTATAAGAGGAAGGATGGTATGCAAATAGACGCGAATATGAACTCAAATATTTTCTATCATGATGGCTATACATCTATCTCTTCAAATAGCTCAAAAACAAGCATGCTAGTATCTTCTGGCTATGACAAGAAAGATATTGTTAGAAGCAATGAAGTACATGCAGAACAAAGAGAAGATGCTAAAATTTCTCCTATAATTATTAATAAAGCGAGTGCTATACAGTTACAAAAGGACTTAGAAAAATTACAAGATCAAAAACTAGATATTTCACATAAAATTTCAAGCATCCAAAGCCTAAAAGATCGCAATTCTATGCAAATGCTTCATTACTTAAATTTAGAGCAGTCAGCCATTCAAAATAACATTTTAAGCATTAAAACTCAAATGATAGAAATGGCACAGGCTTAAAACTAAGCCTTACCAATAATAGTTTCTAAAACTAGGCAAAAATCCTCTAAAAAATATCCCATTGATTTATAAAAATTGCTAGTTGCGTCTTTTTGGATATCTCTTGAAAGCTGTTTAGCATAAGGCAAGAAAAATGAGACACTAAAAGCTGCAAGAAGTCTCATAGACTCCTTAGATGCTTTGCTTTTTAAAATATTTGCTATTAAAATTAGCTGATTTGAGATGCTATCAACCTCGCCCATTTTTGGCTGAAAATTTATAGCCTTATAAAATTGAGCTAGATCATCTTTTGCAGAAGAAAAATAGTAACTTGCCTCAAATTTTGACTTTAAAATGACAAGATCGTCACATAAAACAGCACTACTTTCATCTTTGATAAATTTTGTATAAAGCTCATTGCCTTTTTTATTTGCTTCGCTATTTGTCTGCGTTATCCACGCATTTGTCTTTTTGATACGCATAAAAGATGAAACATCTAAAATGCCACTAAAATTTGTAGCAAGCGCAGCCGCTACAACACTATAAAGTTCTCCAAGTTTCAAATTTTAATCCTTAAGTCGTAGATATCTAAGTCTAAGTGCATTTAAAACGACAGTAACAGAGCTAAGACACATCGCCATTGAGCCATAAACTGGGCTTAAAAGTAGTCCAAAGACCGGGTAAAGCACACCAGCAGCTACTGGGATACAAATCGCGTTATACATAAACGCCCAAAATAAATTTTCTTTTATGTTTGCCATAGTAGCATTTGCCAGTCTAACTAGCCCACTCACGCCACGCAAATCATTTTTAACAAGCACGATATCTCCGGCACCTTTTGCTATATCTGAGCCTGAGTTCATAGCGATGCCAACACTTGCTTCTTTAAGCGATGGTGAGTCGTTTACGCCATCTCCAACAAAGATAACGCCACCGTGGCTTGCAAGCTCTTTTATCTCATTAAATTTATCTTCAGGCAACATATTTGCGTGATATTTGCTTACATTTAGCTTCTTAGCGATGCTTGCAACTACTTTCTCATCATCGCCTGAGAGGATCACACTTTGTAAATTTAGACTTGTAAGCTCGTTTATAACATCGCTCGCTTCATCTTTTAGCTCATCACTAAGCGTTAAAAAACCAACAAATTTTTTATTTATAGCACAAAGTATGATGCCACTTCCATCATTTGTAGCCTCTTTTATAGCTTTACTTTCATCCGAATTTAAACTCACTTCATTTGCCAAAAGCAGCTTTTCGTTTCCGATTATTATCTGATTATTCTCATCTTCATAGAAGATGCCTTGCCCGACAACATTTTGAAATTTTCCATTTAGCTTTTGTAAATCTATACATTTTTGCTTTGCATATCTAACGATAGCTTTTGAGATGAGATGCTCACTTAAATTTTCAGCAGAAGCGATAAGAGCTAAATCTTGCTCACTTAAATTTGAGCTTTTGACGCTGATTTGCCCTTTGCTAAGCGTACCAGTTTTGTCAAATGCTACAAATTTAGCATCTTTTATTAGCTCTAAAACTTCTGGATTTTTTACTAAAATTCCAGCTTTTGCACCACGTGCAAGCGAGCTTACTATTGCTATTGGTGTAGCAAGTCCAAGAGCACATGGGCATGAGATTATTAAAACGCAGATCGCACAAGAGATCGCATAAGCAAAATTTCCACCAAAAATGATCCAAGCTAAAAACGTAAGCACTGATATCGCTACAACGCTTGGCACAAAGATATTTGCTATCTTATCAGCGAGCCTGCCTATTGGCATCTTTTTCGTACTAGCGTCATTTAGTAAGCTTAAAATTTGAGACAACAAGCTTTCAAACGAGCTTTTTGTCATCTTGACACTTATGTAGCCATTTGTATTTAATGTACCTGCAAATACATTGTCGCCTACCTCTTTATAAACTGGCAAACTCTCGCCTGTTAGCATCGAAGCATCGATTTCAGCTCCGCCTTGGACTATCACACCGTCACATGGAACATTGTAGCCATTCTTTACAACGACGATATCTCCTATTTTTAGCTCATTTACTGGCACTTCTTTACTTCTTCCATCTGGCATAAGTAAAAATGCGGTTTTTGGAGAAATTTTAAGTAGTCTCTTTAGATAATCACCTGCTTTTGCCTTCGAACGCTCTTCAAGATACTTGCCAAGAAGCACAAAAGCTATTATCATCGCCACACCTGAAACATAGATATTTTTTAGATCATTTGGTAGAAATTTTTCAAAAAGCACTACAAAAAGCGAGTATAAAAACGCGCTACCACTTCCAAGAGCGACAAGCACATTCATATCGTAATTTCTATTTTTTACCGCTTCGTAGGCATGAGTAAAAAAGCCTTTGCCACTAAAAATAAGAACTAAAAATGCCAAAGCTAGCATAGCTAAATTTACTAGCATGCTGTGAGGCGCGAACATCTCAAGTGCCATTATTACGATACTTGCAATAAATGCAAATATAAATTTATTTCTAATATTTCTAATGTGAGCTTTTCTTTTTGCTTCAAACTCATCAATATCAGTTGCTACAAAGTAGCCAAGCTTCTTTATCTTTTGCTCTAAAATTTCACGCACACTAGCATCTTTTAGGATAAACTCGCCGCTTGCGTTTGCAAAATTTACATTTGCTTCAAGTACTCCATCTATCTTTTTAGAAACCTTCTCGATAGCATTTGAGCAGTTTACGCAGCTCATTCCCGCTATATTTAGTTTGACTTTTAAAGACATATCAGAGCTCTTTTATTATGTCAAATCCCAAATCAGCCATTTCAGACTTAAATTTCTCAACATCGCTATCTTTTATATCAAGACTAACTTGCCTTGGCTCTTTGCTAAGATCAACTTCTATCTTGCCAAAGTCATCTTCGAGTGCGTTTTTTATAGTGTTTGCGCAGTTTTGGCAGTGGATATTGTTTGCTTCAAATGTTTTCATATTATCTCCTTTATCATATGGTCGTATTCATGTAAATTTACAATTTTCTTGACATTAAATTTAAAACCCAAACTCTCGTAAAATTTACGAACTTTTGGCTTATTTGTATCTACTATTAATGAAACCTTTTTATGCCCTAGCTCTTTTGCCTTGACAAATGAATGCCTTATGAGCTCTTTTGCAAGCCCTTGGCCTCTAAAGTTTTCATCAACAGCGATACTATCTATATAAAACTCATCGTCAAAACACTCTTTTTCTACCTTGTCATCTTTGCCAAGAGCCTTTAAATGTTGTGAAATTTCTCTATCAAGCATTGCCGCGTCGCCACCAAAATATACACACATAGCAGCGATAATTTCCTCGTTATTTTTATAAACAAAGACATTTTTATAGCTTAGTCTATTTGTCTCACTTTTGAAAAAAATTTCTAAAATTTCATCACTTTTAATAGGATCATCGTAGCCACTTAGCTTGTAGGCGATATCCTCCATTGCTAGATTTAGTAGCTTTATGCAGCTTTTTGCATCTTGTTTTTGAGCATTTTTTATCATGGCATGATTATATGCCTTTAGCTTAAATTTTTACCAAATATCAACCTACGATTTACAAACCAATAATCCCCAATAGGCAAAGTAAAAATGTTTTAAAAAAGTATAAAATTTTTTTAGTTATAATCCGTAAAAAATTTATTTAAGGATATTTATGGGACGAGCATTTGAGTACCGAAGAGCGGCAAAAGAAGCTAGATGGGATAAGATGAGCAAGGTATTTCCAAAACTTGCAAAAGCTATAACAGTAGCCGCAAAAGATGGTGGTTGTGATCCAGATATGAACCCTAAACTTCGTGCAGCTATCGCAGCAGCAAAAGCTGAAAATATGCCAAAAGACAACATCGATGCAGCTATAAAAAGAGCAAATGGCAAAGATAGCGCCGATATTAAGACTATTTTTTATGACGGCAAAGCAGCTCACGGCGTGCAAATCATCGTTGAGTGTGCGACTGACAATCCAACAAGAACGGTTGCCAATGTTAAAGCGATATTTAGCAAAAATGGTGGAGAAATTTTGCCAAGTGGTAGCCTTAGCTTTATGTTTACAAGAAAGAGCGTTTTTGAGCTTGAAAAGCCAAGCGCAGACATTGAAGAGATCGAGCTTGAGCTGATAGACTATGGTCTAAGCGATATCGAGGCTGACGATGAGACGCTATTTGTTTATGGTGATTATGCAAATTTTGGTACACTTCATGAAGGTATCGAAAAGCTAAATTTAGTAGTTAAAAAAGCTTCACTTCAATACTTACCAAATCAAACTGTGAATCTAAGCGAAGAGCAAATGCTTGAGGTTGAGAGGCTTCTTGATAAGCTAGAAGACGATGATGACGTTCAAGCAGTTTATACAAATATCGAATAAAAAGGAAATACATGCGTTTTGATGAATTAAAAGTTTATGACATAAATTTAGACGAGCTTAAAAAAGATAAATTTGCAGTTTTAGAGACAGACAAAGGCGAGATCAGACTTGAACTTTTTGCGGAAGAAGCTCCACAAGCTGTCGCAAATTTTGTCCATTTGATAAAATCAGGCTTTTATAATGGTCTAAGTTTTCACAGAGTTATACCAAATTTTGTCATCCAAGGCGGTTGCCCAAATGGCACAGGTACAGGCGGTCCTGGCTGGAGAATAAAATGCGAATGCGATAAGCAAAAGGTAAAACATGAGCGCGGTAGCCTTAGCATGGCTCATGCAGGACGCGATACTGGCGGATCGCAGTTTTTCATCTGTCATAGCAAACAGCCTCATCTTGATGGCGTGCATACAGTCTTTGGAAAATGCGTTGATGAAGAGAGCCTAAAGGTGCTTGACGCTATAAGACAAGGCGATAAGATCATCTCTGCTAAGATCAGAGAAAGCCTATAAAGGGGAAATTTATGAATAATACTAAAAAGCAAGGAAATCTTGCTGTAAGATTATTTACCAATCTTGCCTTTTGGGTTGTGATCGGTATTGTTGGTGGCGTTATCGTTGGCATGGTCGCACCTGAGCTTGGTATAGCAAGCAAGCCAGGCATTGATTATTTTATAAAAGCACTTAAAATTTTAATCGGCCCTATTATCTTTTTAACGATCGTTTCAGGCATCGTTGGACTTGAGAGTCTAAAAGATCTTGGGTCTATTGGATTAAAGGCATTTATCTATTTTGAGATAGTTAGCACACTTGCGCTTGCTGTTGGTATCATATTTGGCGAGACACTTCGTCCAGGACATGGCATGAATCTTGACTACACTCAGCTTGATGCCTCAAGCGTAGCTAAATTTACATCTCAGGCTGCAAATATGGACGCAAATAGCGGATTTGTAGCACATACACTTCATCTTTTAAGAGGTGCTGTGCCAGTAGATGACATTTTTCCTTACGTGCATATACTTGATCCATTTATAAAATCAAACACACTTCAAGTACTTTTCATGGCTATTATCGTTGCCATCGTACTTTCGCTGCTAGCTCATGATAAAAAACAAGCTTGCCTAAAGCCACTTGAATTTATTCAGCACTATGTCTTAAAACTTCTTAGCTGGCTTATGCTCTTTAGCCCAGTGGCTGCATTTTCGGCTATGGCTTATCTAATCGGCAAATTTGGTATCGGAACGCTTCTTGGCATGATGGAACTTTTGGTTGTTATGGCACTTGCAAGCTGCTTTTTCATATTTGTCGTGCTTGGCGTTATCTGCTATTTTGCAAAAATCAATGTCTTTAAATTTATGCGTTTTATCTCAAAAGAGGTATTGGTAGTCTTTGCGACAAGCTCGAGCGAAACAGCTCTTGCGCCACTTATGCAAAAGCTAGAATCAGCTGGTATAAATAGAGGCGCTGTTGGACTTATCATTCCAACTGGCTACTCATTTAACCTTGACTGCACAAACATCTATCTAAGTCTAAGCGTCATTTTCTTAGCTCAAGCATTTAATATACCGCTAAGTTTTGAGCATCTAATAAGTATACTAATCGTACTAATGATCACAAGCAAAGGCGCTGTTGGCGTGACAGGATCAGGCTTTGTCGTCCTTGCTGGAACACTAAGCGCACTTCCAAGCACTGGAATACCAGTCGTCACCGTAGCCGTGCTACTTGGCGTTGATAAATTTATGTCAGAAATGCGTGCTGTTGGTAATCTCTGCGGTAATGCCGTTGGCTGCATGATAGTTTCTATCTGGGATAAAAAAGTCGATATGGATAAATTTAGATATGCGCTAGATCATCCAGAGGAATTTCACTTTCACTCATAATATAACTTTATAACCATAAGGGCAACTTTGCCCTTATTTTTTATTTTACCCTAAATTTATGCGATCTATCTCCTTCTCAAACCTATAAAAATTTTTAGAAAACAACACAATAAACAATATTTGATAACTGGTTCAAGCACAAAAAGAAAAACTAAGGGCTAATTGTAATAGGAAAATTTTATTAGTAACTCATATATTTGGCAATACCCAATATTTTGTTACTTACTAGAATAAATTTACAAATGTAACACTTGAGATTGGAATTTAGGAAATAGATACTTTAAATTTAGTCATATCAAAAATATCAACTAAAAAGACTAGCCTTGCAAGCTCTTTGCAAGGCTCTATATAAATTAAGCTTTTGGACCAGCTTTAGCGTATTCAACGCCCTCTTTTACATCTTCATAACGCTTGAAATTTTCAACAAACATTTTAGCTAGCTTATCACGTGAAGCGTTATACTCAGCCGGATTTGTCCATGTGTTTATAGGGTTTAGCAGTTTTGTCTCGACGCCATCAAGCTCTTTTGGGATAGCGAAGTTAAATTTATCAAAATTTTCAAATTCGCATTTTGTGATGCTGCCATCAAGGATCGCATTTATGCAAGCACGAGTTGCTTTTATGCTCATACGCTTGCCAACGCCGTAAGCACCGCCACTCCAGCCTGTATTTACAAGATAGACATTAACGCCGTGTTTATCGATCTTCTCGCCTAGTAGTTTTGCATAGACAGTTGGGTGAAGCGGCATAAATGGCTCGCCAAAGCAAGCGCTAAAAGTAGCAACAGGCTCAGTTATACCGCGCTCTGTGCCAGCAACTTTTGCTGTGTAGCCACTTAAGAAATAATACATCGCCTGCTCTTTTGTCAGCTTTGCAACTGGAGGAAGCACGCCAAAAGCGTCAGCACTTAAAAAGATGATGTTTTTTGGATGGCCAGCGCTTGAGCTTGGCTCGTAGTTGTCGATGTGATAGATCGGATAGCTCACGCGTGTGTTTTCAGTCTTTGAGCCATCTTTGTAATCAACCACGCCCTTTTCGTCAGCCACGACGTTTTCAAGTAGCGCATCACGCCTAATCGCTGCGTAAATTTCTGGCTCGCTGCTTGGATCAAGGTTGATACATTTTGCGTAGCAGCCGCCCTCAAAATTAAACACGCCATCATCGTCCCAGCCGTGCTCATCATCACCTATTAACTTGCGTTTTGGATCAGTTGAAAGTGTCGTTTTACCAGTGCCAGATAGACCAAAAAATAGTGCTGTATCGCCCTTCTCGCCTACGTTTGCAGAGCAGTGCATACTTAGCTTTCCTTCAAGTGGCAACCAGTAGTTCATCATAGAAAAAATGCCCTTTTTCATCTCGCCGCCGTACCATGTGCCACCGATCACTGCAACATTTTCCTCGACATTAAAGATAACAAAGACATCTGAGTGTAGCCCATCAGCCTTGTAGTCCTCATTTTTTGTCTTACAAGCGTTATATACTACAAAATCAGGCTCAAATTTAGCTAGCTCCGCTTCACTTGGACGAATGAACATATTTTTTACAAAGTGCGCTTGCCACGCTACTTCGGTGACAAAACGGACTGATTTTTGGCTCTTTTTGCTAGCTCCACAAAATGCATCTTGGATAAAAATTTCTTTACCGCTTAGCTGCTCTTTTGCTTTTTTAAGAAGCTTATCAAAAAGCTCTTTTGTGATAGGCTGATTTATCTTGCCCCAAGCGATATATTTTTGGCTTGGATCTTGCTTGACAAAGTACTTATCTTTTGGGCTTCTTCCAGTAAAAATTCCCGTATCTACCATAAACGTGCCGTTGCTTGAAACCCTGCCCTCGTTATTTGCCTTTTCAAGCTCAAAAAGCTCGTCGTAGCTTAGATTGTGATTTATCTTTTTGATCTCTTTTAGACCTAGCTCGTCTAATTTATTTATCATGTTGTTTCCTTTAAAATTTTCATTTCTTTATAACTTCTGACCTAAAAGTCATCAAAATGTTAATCAAATTTCGCTTAACACTATCTTTTTAAAAGTGGCAAATTTATTTAAATTTAGCCACCACTTGATTGTTCGCGACGCTTTGACCTTTGCTAACTTCAATAGAGCCTATCACACCATCTTTTGGGGCTTTGACCTCTATCTCCATCTTCATCGCTTCAAGCACGACTACAGCTTGCCCTTTTTTGACATGGTCTCCTGCGCTTACTAAAATTTTATGCACAGCGCCCGGCAAGCTAGCAACGATATCATTTGCTGTTGCGCCTGCTGCTGCACTTTTAGCATTTTTTACGCTCTTGCCTTCAACTTCGGTGATTGATTTTACTTGGATACTATCGTTAAAGCCTTCGCTCACTTCGACATTGTAGCGACTACCATTTACAACGACACTATATCTGCCACTTTGAGTTTGTCTGCATTCATTTGCCTTAGCGTTTGGATCGATTTTTCTTACATTTACTTTGGCTTCGCCTTTTAAAAACGCGATACCTTTTTCTTTACAAGCTGCTGCTATAAAGACGTTTTCTTCGGTGACTTTGATCTTATTTTGTTTTAAAATTTCTTTCACGTGTGCAAGTGACTTGCTCTCATCTTTATCAGCTATATCAACTGCGTGTTTTGTAGTTGGTTTTAAGCCTAGTTGCTCGCTAGCAAGCTTCATAATCTCTTTATCAGGCGTAACTGGTGTCTTGCCAAAGTAGCCAAGCACCATTTTGCCGTATCCCTCGGCGATCTTCTTCCACTTGCCAAACATTACGTTATTAAATGCTTGTTGGAAGTAAAACTGACTAACCGGGGTCACTGAAGTGCCGTATCCACCCTTTTGCACTACTTCACGCATAGCAAGGATGACCTCTGGGAATTTATCTAAGATGTTGTTATCTCTCATCATCTGAGTATTTGCAGTAAGCGCGCCACCAGGCATCGGTGAAAATGGTATGAGTGGGCTTACTTGAACGGCCTCAGGCGGCAAGAAGTACTCTTTTAAGCAGTCATTCAAAACGCTTTCATATTTTAAAATTTTCTCCACGTCAAGTCCGCCAAGATCGTAGTTTTTGCCTTTGACTGCGTGAAGCATGGTTAGGATATCTGGCTGACTTGTGCCACCACTTACTGGGCTTGCAGCTAGATCTATGCCATCAACGCCGGCCTCAAGCGCTGCAAGATAGCAAGCCACACTTACGCCTGCGGTTTCATGAGTGTGAAGTCTGATGTGAGTTTTTTCTGGCAATAATTTTCTAGCCATTTTTATGGTTTCATAGACCTTTTGTGGGCTACTTGTGCCACTTGCATCTTTAAAGCAAACGCTGTGATAAGGGATATTTGCGTCTAAAATTTCTCTTAAAATTTTCTCATAAAATTTAACATCATGTGCTCCCACACAGCCACTAGGCAGATCCATCATTGTAACAACAACTTCATGTTTTAGTCCGTGATGAGCGATCCTCTCGCCTGAATATTTTAAATTTTCAACGTCATTTAGTGCGTCAAAATTTCTAATGGTGGTGGTTCCGTGTTTTTTGAAAAGCTTTGCGTGAAGGTCGATTAGCTCGCGGCTACCAGTATCAAGTGTTACGGTATTTACGCCCCTGCTTAGGGTTTGAAGATTTGCTTTTGGTCCTACGATGCTTCTAAATTTATCCATCATCGCAAAAGCATCTTCATTTAGGTAAAAATAAAGGCTTTGAAATCTCGCTCCGCCACCAAATTCAAAATGCTCTATGCCAGCCTCTTTGGCCGCTTCAAGCGCGGGCAAAAAGTCGTTCATAAGCACTCTAGCGCCATAAACTGACTGAAAGCCATCTCTAAAAGTCGTATCCATAACATCGATAAATTTCTTCGCCATTACCCACCTCATTAATTTTATAAATTTATTTAAAGAATTCATAGAAAATGGCTAATCTGGTTAGAAACTCAAATTAGCCATTTTGCTTGTTTCTTGGTATTTTACAACCAAAAACTTTTATATCATTTAAAAAGTGAGAGCAAGAAGTTTAATAATCCGCCGTGGCTCGCATCAAGCATTGGCTTTAATTCCATTAGAAAGACGCAGAAAAATACAAGTACAGCAAGCTGAATAAAAATATAAGGCACAACGCCTTTATAAATAGCAGTCGTTTTTATCTCAGCTGGTGCGACTGACCTTAGGAAAAATAAGCTAAAACCAAATGGCGGCGTCAAAAATGAAGTTTGTAAATTCATAGCAACTAAGATTGCTAGATAAATTGGATTTATACCAAGCTTTGCGGCTATTGGTACCAAAATAGGAAGCACAATATATGAAATTTCAACAAAGTCGATAAAAAAGCCAAGCACAAAGATAACAACCATGCTAAAAATGATAAAGCCCCACTTCTCACCTGGCAAATTTGTCATAAATTTTTCAACAATCTCATCTCCACCAGTATAACTAAATACCATAGAAAAGGCTGTCGCGCCAACAAGTATAGCAAAGACAAGTGCTGTAGTTTTTACGCTTTCAGCCAATGCCTCTTTTATCATAGAAAATGAAAATGTCCTATAAAAAATAGCTAAAATAATGGCTCCGACGCAGCCAAAAGCTGAACTTTCAGTTGGTGTAGCGATACCTGCAAATATAGAACCCAACACGCAAATAACCAGTAAAAGCGGTGGAAAGATAGCGATTAGTGCTCTCATAATCTGCTTAAATTTACTAACACCGCTCTCATCTTTTACTACCGGTGCAGTATCTGGTTTCAAATAAGCAACAATCAAAATATAAATGATATAAACTGCTACTAGTGTGAGTCCTGGGATGATGGCTTGATGAAAAAGCTCACCAACTGGCACTGAAAATATATCACCCAAAATAATCAACACGATAGAAGGTGGAATGATCTGTCCAAGCGTACCAGCAGCACATATAGTACCACAACCTAGCGCTTGGTCGTATTTATACTTTAACATAACAGGCAAGCTTATAACGCCCATTGCAACGACACTTGCACCAACAACACCAGTTGAAGCTGCAAGAAGTGCTCCAACCAAGATAGTGCTAATAGCAATGCCTCCGCGAATTTCTCCAAAAAGCATACCCATACTCTCAAGCAGCCTCTCAGCTAGTTTTGACTTTTGAAGCACAACGCCCATAAAGACAAAAAGTGGAACTGCTATAAAAATTCTACTCTCCATGATAGAAAAAATTCTATAAGGCATGAAGTTAAACATATCTTTGAAAACTTCAATACTTCCAAGTAGTCCGTCTCCGTCTCCAATGCTCTCAACAATACTGCCAATCATGCCAAATATCATCGAAACCGCACCAAAGGTAAAGGCTACTGGAAAGCCAATACCTAGCATCAAAAGTGCAGCTATAAACATTATCAAGCCAGCCATTATTCCCCCTTTTTAGCTTTTTTGTAAAGATTAAAATTTCTTATAAAAAAGCCAATCGCAAAAAATACAAGTAGATAAAAAGAAAAAGGAATAAGTGCTTTTATGATCCATCTGTGAGTAAGACCGCCTGGATCCGCACTAGCTTCAGCTGAAGTATAAGCATCACTCACGAATTCAAATGATAAATTTGAAACTAAAAGTGCAAATGGAATTACAAAAATAACAGTTCCTATCATATTTACAAGAGCTTTATTTTTTGGTGAAAATTTAGCATAAAAGATATCAACTCTAACGTGCGCATCCTCTTTTAATGCATAGCTCATGCCAAGCAAAAATATTACAGCAAAAAAATGCCACTCAAGCTCCTGAAATGCAACATTTCCATAAGAGAAAAAATATCTTGCCACAACGTTAAAAAAGACGTCTATTATCATCAAAGCCATAATAAACATGCAAATATAGCCGACTATGTCGCCGACCTTATCAAAAAATTTCTCAACTTTTTGCATAACCAACCCTTAAAAAAACAATTTATTTATCATGATGATAAATACGCAAACTGGTGCCACATATCTTAATAAAAAATACCACGCGCTAAATACAAAGTCGCTCATATATGGACTAAATAGCACATAAAGTGCTTCTCTTTTCATAAAATATCCAACAAATATCGCTCCACCAATACCACTAATTGGAAGCAAAACATTTGAAGCGGTAAAGTCAAGAAAATCAAAGAAATTTTTACCAAAGAGCATAAATTTGTCGCCAACATTTTCTATATTTGATAAAAGACATAAAAATCCTAACACAAAAACACCAGCTCCAACTATGCTAAGAGCTTTTATCCTGCTAATGCCATACTCTCTGATCAAGAAAAATACGAACGGCTCTACGATAGAGATAGCCGAAGTAATGCCAGCAAAGATAAGTGCAGCAAAAAATGCCACAGCTAAAATTTGACCTATCATACCAAGCTTAGCAAAGAGCGTTGGAAGCGAGATAAAGACAAGCCCTGGTCCTTGAGACGGCTCTGCGCCAAATTCAAATATAAATGTAAAGATAACAAGACCCATCATAATGGCTAGGACGATGTTTATAAAAACGATACTTAGCGTAGAAGTAGCTAAATTTGTATCGTCACTTAGGCTAGCCGAATATGTAATGATCGCTGCCATACCAAGAGATAGTGTCCAAAAAGCAAGCCCAAGAGCAAGCAAGAGCGAGTTAAATGAAATTTTACTAAAGTCAGGAACAAGTAAAAACTCAGCAGATTTTGTAAAGCCATTCATCGTCATAGAAAAAATAAGCATGATTAAAACCATGATAAATAGGCTTGGCATCATCCAAACATTTAGCTTTTCAATGCCACTTTTCACTCCTTTTGAAAGGATAAAAAAGCAAGCTACAAATGCTATAACAAAATAAAGTGTCTGCTCGCCAAGACCATGTGTAAGAAGCTCGTTAAATATTACTTTTGAACTTTCTATATCGTTTGGAAGACCGGTAAAAGATAGTGTGAAATACTTAAAGACCCAGCCGATGATAACAATATAATAAGATGAGATTATAGCTGCGGTTACCATAGCTAAAATTCCAACTAGTTGCCATAAATTTTTATTTTTATTCGCTAACTTTCTAAAGGCATTTACACTATCGCTCTCACTAAGTTTGCCAATACTTAGCTCTGCCATAAAGATAGGTATGCCAACTAAAAACGTTATCAAAAGATATAAAATAACAAATGCCGATCCACCATTTTCACCGACCATATATGGAAATTTCCATGCATTTCCAAGTCCAACCGCTGATCCTGCAACTGCTAAAACATAACCTATTTTAGAAAACTGTTCTTTTGCCATTATGCAATCTCCCTTACTAACACCACAAAAACTAGAACTGGTGCTACAAACCTTACTAAAAAATACCAAATTTTAAAAACAACCTTACCCATATAAGGCAAGAATAGCTCTTTTAAAAGCTCAAATTTCATAAAGTATCCAACAAAAATGGCAAATATAATGCCACCAAGTGGGAGCATAATGTTTGAGCTAAGATAATCAAGCAAATCAAAAAAGCTCTTACCAAAAAATGTAAGTGGCTCCTTAAAATCGCTGATGCCGCTTAACGCACATAAAATTCCTAAAACATAAACTACGGCACCAACAATAATAATTGATCTATTTCTACTAAATCCCAAGCTTTTATTTAAGAAAAATATAAATGGTTCAACTAGTGAAATAACCGATGTTATACCAGCAAAAAATAGAGATGTAAAAAATGCAAAAGCTAAGAAATTTCCAAGCAAACCAAGCTTTGCAAAAAGCGTTGGAAGCGAGATAAATGCTAACCCTGCACCCTTTGATGGCTCTGAGCCAAATTCATAGGTGAATGTAAAAACTATAAGCCCTATAATTACGCTAATAATTATATTTGCAAAGACTACATAAAGTGATGAAGTGAATAAATTTGTATCATTGCCTAGGCTTGATGAGTAAGTTAAAATGCAGCCAATGCCAATACACATCGTAAAAAAAGCTAACCCAAGAGCATTTAAGATAGCGCTTTGATCTATCTTTGAAAAGTCTGGCACTAGTAAAAATTTAGCCGCCTCATCAAATCCATTCATACCAAAAGAGTAGCCAAGCATAAGCAAAAGTAAAATAAAAAGTGCTGGAATGAGATATACATTTATACGTTCTATTCCACTTTTTATACCTTTTGTAAGTATAAAAAAGTAGGCAAAAAAAGCGATACTAAAATACAAAATTTGCTCCTCTATGCCCTTTGAAGTAAAATTTACAAAAAGCGCTTCTGAGCTTGCCATATCTTTTGGAAGCTCACCGAGACTTAAGATAACGTATTTTAAAACCCAGCCAATAATAAGCGTGTAAAAAGATGCGATAAATAACCCTGTCACCATCACAACACCAGCAAATTTCCAAGAATTTGCCCCCTTTGTAGCTAGACTCTTAAATGCTCCAACCGTGTCAAGGCGTGAAATTTTACCCATTGCCATCTCAGCAAAAAATATGCTAAGCCCAACTACAAAAGCAAAAAATAGATATATAAGAATAAATGCTGAACCACCGTTACTACCGACCATATATGGAAATTTCCATGCATTACCAAGGCCAATAGCCGCTCCAATGATAGAAAGAACAAAACCAACTTTACTAAATCTATCCATCATCTACCTGCTATTTGATAGATCATGATGGCGCAAATTGCGATTGGTACGATGTATCTTAAAGCAAAATACCAAATTTCAAAAAATACTTTTCCCATAAATTCGCCAAAGAGTAGATATAGGCTCTCTTTTTTAAGTTTATAGCCAACAAAAAAACTAAAAATTATGGCGCCTATTGGCATCATTATATTTGAAGTAAGAAAATCAAGCGCATCAAAGACTGGCTTACCAAAAATACTAAAGATATTAGCCGTCTGTGCATAATATGAAAAAATACAAAAAAGGCCTAAAATATAGACAAAAATTCCAATATAAACAAGAGCCATCTTGCGTGAAATTTCAAATTTTCTAACCAAATAATAAGCAAATGGTTCAATCATCGAAACAGCACTTGTAACACCAGCAAATAAAAGTGAAACAAAAAATGCGATGGCCATGACATTGCCAACTATCCCAAGCTTTGCAAAAAGTGTAACAAGTGAGATAAAAATAAGCCCTGGGCCACTTGCCGTGCTATCAGCTCCATAAGCAAATATAAATGTAAAGACCACAAGCCCCATCATAACGCCTATTAATATATTTATAAAGATGATAGAAAGCGTTGATTTTATAAGATTTGTCTGCTCTGGTAAATTTGCAGCGTATGTCGGTATGACGCCAACACCCATAGATAGCGAGAAAAACGCAAGTCCAAGAGCTTGCAAAACAACATCTGGCGTGATCGCGCTAAAATTTGGTACAAATAAAAATTTAGCCGCCTTAACAAAGCCATCACCCATGCTAATTGCATAAAAAAGTATACAAACAAGCAGTATAAAAAGACCCGGCATCATCCAGATATTTAGCTTTTCAATGCCACTTTTCACACCTTTTGAAACAGCAAAAAATACCATCAAAAAGACTAGACTAAAGCAAAGCACGGCACTGGTTAGATCATTTGCCAAAAGTGTATTAAACTGCGCTGCTGCTTCTTTAGTATCAGCCAAAAGTGGCGAAAAACTAAGATAAATATACTTTAATATCCAGCCAATGACAACCATATAAAATGAAGCAATAAGTATCGCTCCTATCATAAAAAAGCCTGAGAAAGACCATATTTTTTTGTGTTTTGGAGCAAGTTTATAAATGGAGCTTACAACGTCACTCTCACCAAGCTTACCAATGCTAAGCTCCGCTAAAAACGCTACAAAAGCGATAGCAAACGTGAGAAGTAAATATAAAACTATAAACGCTGAACCGCCATTGTTTCCTACCATTGTTGGAAATTTCCATGCATTACCAAGTCCAACAGCCGATCCTGCCATCGCAAGAACAAAGCCTATTTTCGAAAATTTTTCATTTATCATTGATTACCTGAGATTAAGAATAAATTAATTTTTTCAAAGATAACATAAAAAAACTTTTATTTTTCTAAGCCAGGAATTTTTTATGGGCAATTTAAATTTTTAGTGTTTTTATTTGAAACAAAGTTTTGTTTTTGTAATATTACGGCTCATAAAGTTTAAGTAGGGGACAGATCCGAAAGAGCTTTAAAATTTTAAAGGAGCAACGATGAAAAAGATCGTGTTTTTAATTCTTGGTCTTGCTGCATTTGCATTTGGTGCTGACGGCGAGATGATTAGATCATATTCAGTTATCGCTGGTGGTATTGGCCTTGGCCTTGCAGCTCTTGGTGGCGCTATTGGTATGGGCAATACGGCTGCTGCAACAATTAGTGGAACAGCTAGAAACCCAGGCGTTGGTAGTAAACTTATGACTACAATGTTTATCGCTCTTGCGATGATCGAAGCACAAGTTATCTACGCACTTGTTATTACACTTATCGTTCTTTACGCAAACCCAATGCTTGGCTAAGCGTAAAGCTTAAATTTAGCCCCTTTGGGGCTTTTACTCTTTTTGCGATCATGGTGGAATTGGTAGACACGCTATCTTGAGGGGGTAGTGCCGCTAGGTGTGCGAGTTCGAGTCTCGCTGATCGCACCATCCAATCTTACACTTCAAAATCCAAAATCTTACAAAATTAAAAAAAGGGGAATTTATGCTAGATAAAAAGCGTGCTTTAAAACAGCTACAAAATGAAGCAGATGATACCGCTATCTATACATTACTCGAAGCTAGTGAAAAAAACGAAGAAAATAAAAAAATACTTCGTAAATTAATCACTGAAGAAAAACGACACTATGCTTTTTGCCAAAAGATAACAGGTGAGAGTAGAACTGCAAATTTATTCAAAGTCATCTTCTATACGATACTTGTTAAAATTTTTGGTACATCTTTTACTTTAAAATTTATGGAGTCACGTGAAGAAGACGCAGAGCAATTTTATCTTGGTATTGTTGATGAGTATCCTGAAGCTAGAGATATTTATGAAGAAGAAGTAAATCATGAAAACAATTTAATCTCTATGCTAAAAGACACAAAGCTCATAAATGCCGGCGGCATTGTTCTTGGTATGAATGACGCATTAGTTGAGCTAACAGGCACACTAAGTGGTATCGCACTTGCATTTTCAAATACAAAATCAGTTGGTGCAACAGGCCTTATCATGGGCATTGCAGCTGCTCTTTCTATGGCAGGATCAGCCTATCTTGAGTCAAAAGAAAATCCAAGCGACGAGATCAAACCGCTTACCTATTCGCTCTACACAGGTGGTTCGTACATCATAACAACGGCGTTTTTGATACTTCCATTTTTCATCTTTTCAAGTGGTCTTTACGCTGTCTTGTCGATGTTTTTCTTTGCCTTTGTTGCCATTATCACTTACAACTTTTACATAAGCGTGGCAAAAGAGCTTAAATTTTTACCAAGAGTGATTGAGATGTGTGCAATAACTTTTGGTGTTGCAATCATTTCATTTGGCATTGGCTTTTTAGTTAAGCACTATTTTGGCCTAGATATTTAATCCAAAATTTCATACCAAGTGTAGCTATCATCTCCAAAATTCCCACTAAATAGTGGCTTTAAATTTAGATCGAGGCTCAAGTTTTTACCATCCCTAAAATTTGAGCTTTGATAGATAAGTAGCCATTTTACGTTTGCTAGCTTGCCATCTTTTGTAAGTTTTAAAAACTCACCAGCACCTTCAAACATGCTAAGCCCTTTTAAGCTAAGCTTTTTTTGAATGCTTACTTTTCTATCTGGCACGCTAAAAAGCGGTATCGTCTTATCAAATTTATCACTTCTTGAGTAGATTAAGACATCTGGATTTTTGCCGCCACTTACTAGCCTGCTATCAAGCTTTGGGCGATCAACTCGCACAGTATTGCCACCGATCACTAGCGTATCTATGACGCTTCTAAGTTTATGCACATGCGTGCGGCTAAGCTCATTTGTGATGATACCACCACTTGCTACTCCATTTTTACTAATTGCGATTTTTAAAAAGCTAAAGCCACCATTTTGATAGGCCAAAAATGGCTCAAGTAGCTTATCACAGCTCTCTTTTAAAACGCCAAATTTAACTTTTATGCCAGCGCTTTGAAGTAAATTTCCACCACCACTTGCTATTTTATTTTCATCGTGGCTACCTATTATCACCTCTCTAAAACCAAGCTCTTTTAGCAAAATTGCACAAGGTGGCGTTTTACCATGATGTAAGCAAGGCTCAAGAGTGACGTAAGCTTTTGCATTTTTTAGTAAATTTGAGTGATTTTTTAGTATAAATTCATAGGTAAATTTTGGCTCCAAAAGGCCAAATTCGCCCTCTTTTATATTAGAGCTAAATTTATCGTTATACGCTTTTATAAAATCATCTTTAAATTTTTCACTTTTTTTGCAAAGCGCAAAGAATATCGCTGTCGGTTCAGCGTGTAAATATCCAGCCTTTTCATGAGCCTTGCAAGATAAAATTTGCCCATTTTCATCAAGGATAAGGCATCCAACGGCTGGATTTGGATAGGTTAATATTTGAAATTTCCAAGCCTCGCTTAAAGCAAGATCCATGTAAAATTCGTCGTTCATCTTAACAGACTATTTTTATTTTCCTATATCTTTTATTTCATCAACAAGAGTTTTTGAGATCAAGTCGATATCGGTCGGCTCATCCTCTGCGTCCCACCTAAAAGCAGCGATCTCTGCCAAAACCGCGATCTCTTTAAAATAGCTATATTTCGTTGTAGAAACTGGTATAGAGTAAGAGACCAAAAGCCTATCATCGTTATCATAAATTTTCACGCTATAGCGAAAGTGTGGTTTGTTTAACGCCTTGCCACCCCAGTTAAACCATCTTTCATAGTCCATTTGTATTTTTATCTTGAAACTATTTTCGTCCCCTAAAATACCCTGCTCTTTTAGATGTTTGTTTATAAATTCCACAAACTCATCACGAAGCTCGCTTTCATTTTTATAGTTAGTGTTGTGCTCGTATCTAGTTGGTTGATTCGTCAATGTTAGGTTAAAATCACTAACAATATATTTAGCCACGCCTTTTTGTATCGGCGTTGGCTCAACATTATATTTATATCTTCCCGAGCATCCAACGAAGAAAACACTTAAAAATATTAAAAAGAGTATTTTTACAAATTTCATATTTCTCCAAATTTAAGACAAGCCGTCGATCTTGCCGTCTGCGTCTATCCTCATATTGACAGCGGCTGGTACTTTTGGAAGTCCTGGCATTAGCATGATCTTACCGCAGACTGCGACGATAAAGCCAGCCCCGGTTCTAATATCAAGGTCTTTTACACTAAATGTAAAGCCTTTTGCTCTACCCAAAAGCTTCGCATCGTCGCTAAATGAGTACTGTGTTTTTGCGATACAAACCGGTAAGTGGCTCAAATTTAGCTCTTTTATCATCTCAAGCTTTTTAAGAGCAGCCTCTTCAAAGACTACCTCACCTGCTCCATAAATTTCCTTAGCGACCTTTTCTATTTTAGTTCTCGTATCGTCGCTCATCTCGTAGGTGAAATTTATCTTGCTTGGCTTATCACACTCTTTTAAAACTAGCTCAGCAAGCTCAAGCGCACCTTTACCACCTTTTAAGAAATTCTCACAAACTGCCACTTCTACACCAAGCTCACGGCAATACCCTTTTACAAAATTTATCTCTTCATCTGTGTCAAAGCCAAATTTATTAAGCGCCACAACTACGTTTTGACCAAATTTACCTTTTAAATTTTCGATGTGTCCGCCAAGGTTTTCGATGCCTTTTTTAAGGGCGTTCATATCAGGTTTTGTGATCTCATCTTTATTTGCTTCGCCGTTATATTTTAGTGATCTGATCGTACTTACAAGCACCACAGCGCTTGGCCTGATATCAGCAACCCTGCATTTTATATCTAAAAATTTCTCCGCACCAAGTTCAGAGCCAAAGCCAGCTTCAGTGATGACGTAGTCAGCTAAATTTAGAGCTGTTTTTGTTGCGATAACGGAGTTGCAGCCATGCGCGATATTTGCAAATGGGCCACCATGCACGAGCGTAGGTGTGTGTTCAAGCGTTTGAAATAAATTTGGCTTGATCGCATCTTTTAAAAGTATACAAACAGCGTCCTGGCAGCCAAGATCGCGTACATAGATAGGCTTTTTGTCGCTATCATAGGCGACCATAATATTTGCCACGCGTTCTTTTAGATCTGATAAGCTTGTGGCTAGACAAAGTACAGCCATGATCTCGCTTGCTGCAGTGATGTTAAAGCCATCTTCTCTTGGCACGCCATCCGTTCTGCCACCTTGACCCACAGTGATAAATCTAAGCGCGCGGTCGTTCATATCCATACAGCGCTTCCATAAAATTTTCTCTATTTTTAGTGGGTTTTCTTGATAGAGGCTATTATCTATCATCGCTGAAATAAGGTTATTTGCTGATGTTATAGCATGAAAATCGCCAGTGAAGTGTAAATTTAGATCCTCCATCGGCGCAAGCTGCGAGTAGCCACCACCTGCTGCTCCACCCTTTATGCCAAAAACCGGTCCCAAAGATGGCTCGCGAAGTGCTAGGCAGACCTTTTTATTAAGTGAATTTAGTGCGTCAGCTAGACCGATCGACATAGTCGTTTTGCCCTCGCCGTATGGGGTTGGATTAGTCGCGGTGACTAAGATGAGCTTTGAGTTTGATGGCTCAAGTCTAGGGGAAATTTTGGCCTTAAATTTACCGTAAAGCTCAAGCTCGTCTTCGTTTAAGCCTAGTCTTGCAGCAACTTTACTGATGTGTTCTAGTTTCGTTTGGTGAGTTATCTCGATGTCGCTTAGCATTTACCACTCCAAATATGTTTTTGCTTTTTTTATCTCACTGATATTGATCTCAAAAATTCCCTCTTCGTTTTCTACTGCGATGCTCTCTTCATTCGCTTTTACGAGCCTTCCTGCAAATTTCTCAGCCTCGGTTTGAACTTTTACAAGCTCACCAACACTCGCTTTAAAATGAGATGGCTTACTAAGCTTTCTCTCAAGGCCAGGCGAGCTAACTTCGAGGTTATAATCCCCACTAACTGGCGGTGTCACATCAAAGATAGGCGAGAGTAGACGGCTTACTTTTTCACAGTCGTCAAGGCTCACTCCGCCATTTTTTGTAATATAAACTCTAAAAATAGCCCTACCATTTTCATTTGCGATCTCGCTATCGTAAAGCTCGACACCGCATTCGCGTACTAGTTTGTCTAAATTATCCATTTTTGTTTAAATCCTTTGAAATTTTATCAAACAACTTATCCATATGGTTTTGATACTCTAACCTATCATCAAATTTAAAGTGAAAATTTGGGCATCTGTACCAGCCCTCAGCTGCCATGCAGTGGTTTTGCAAGTGTCTGCAAACTCGCTTTAAATGTCCCAAAATATACTCTTGTTCACGCTCATCAAAAGCCATCTTATCAAGATAAACAAAGGCGTCGTATCTGCCCTTTTTACACTCGACATCAGTGACACAAAGCCCCTTTAAAATGCTATCTTCAAGAGTAGCTAAAGCCTCTGGGATGAGCTCTTTTAGCACACTCTCTGTTCTCATACGCTTTATCTCGTTAGCGTTCATAGAGTAGCTTTCTCCTTGACTTCTTTGAAGCTTTCGATATAGTCATTTTCTCTGATGTCATTGAAATTTTCGATACCAACGCCACATTCATAACCTCTAGCAACCTCTTTGACGTCATCTTTGAAGCGTTTTAATGAGCTTACCAAGCCCTCATAAACGACCACACCTTCTCTAATAAGGCGAATTTTTGCGCCTCTGTTTATCGTGCCTTCAGTGACGATACATCCAGCGATAGTACCGACTTTTGGCACATGGATAACTTGGCGAACCTGAGCTTGACCAAGCTGCTCTTCTCTGATGATAGGTGACATTAGTCCGCCTAAAATCGCCTTCACGTCGTCGATTAGATTATAAATAACGTTGTAAGTTTTAATCTCAACGCCGCTCTCTTTTGCCTTTTCTTTTATCTCGCCAGTTGGTCTTATGTTAAAACCAAGGATTATACAGTCTTCGCTCGCACTAGCAAGTGCTACATCGCTTTGCGTGATGCCGCCAACACCTGAGTGGATGACATTTACTCTGATCTCATCATTTGCTAGTTTTTCTAGGCTTGCTTTTAGTGCCTCAAGTGAACCACCAACGTCAGCTTTGATGATGACTGGAAGCGTCTTTAACTCACCCTCAGCAATCTTAGCGCTAAGCTCGTCAATACTAACTTTTGTACTCTTACTAAGCTCTTTTTGGCGGATATATTCAGCCTTTTTCTGCGCGTATTCACGAGCCTCTTTATCAGTTTTTACGCCTATTAATGTCTCGCCTGCCTCTGCTATCTCGCTAAGACCTACTATCACACCGCATTCGCCTGGTTTTATATCTTGCAAAGGCTTACCTTGGTCATCAAGTAAGCTTCTTATCTTTCCATACGCAACTCCAGCTACGACAGTATCTCCAACATGAAGCGTGCCATTTTCAACGATAATAGTAGCTACTGGGCCACGGCCTTTTTGAAGTGAGCTCTCGATGACAGTTGCTTTTGCGTTTGCCTTTGGATTTGCTTTTAGCTCCAAAAGGTCAGCTTGTAAAAGTACGATCTCAAGTAGATCATCTATACCCATGCCTGTTTTTGCAGAGATTGGCACAAATTCATACTTTCCGCCCCACTCTGTTGGCATGATATCAAGCTCAGCAAGACCAGTCTTTACCAGGTCAGGATTTGCTGACTCTTTATCCATTTTGTTTATCGCGATGATTATTGGTACACCAGCAGCTTTTGCGTGACTAACTGCCTCTTTTGTTTGTGGTTTTACGCCGTCATCTGCTGCAACAACGATGATAACTATATCAGTTACACCAGCACCCCTTGCACGCATAGCAGTAAACGCTTCGTGACCTGGAGTGTCGATAAATGTGATGTTTTTGCCGTTTTTATTTACCATATAAGCACCAACATGCTGAGTGATACCACCGGCCTCTCCTGCTGCTACACGTGATTTTCTTATGTAATCAAGCAATGAAGTTTTACCATGATCAACGTGACCCATGATGGTTATGACTGGTGCTCTTGGCTGGAGATTTTCATCGTCTTTTATCTCTTCTTCATAGGCTGCTACGTAGTCAAATTCTTTTTGATCGTCGATGATATTAACCTCTACATTAAACTCATCGGCTAAAATTTCTATCGCATCTTCATCCAAAAAGTCATTTTTAGTTGTCATCATACCAAGCATAAATAACTTACCTATGATCTCGCTTGGCTGTTTGTTTAGCTTTTCAGCAAATTCATAAACACGAATTTCTTTTGGAATATTTATAGATGTCACAGCTTCACTGTTTTGTTTATTTTCAGGCTTTTTGTGTTTTTTTCTAGCTCTTCTTTGAATGCCGCCTTCGCCAAATGAATTTATCGTATTGTTGACCGTAGTTCTCATAACATTTGGCTGTTTTGTCTTTTGAGCAGGTGCTGGTGCTGGGGTTTTAAAACTAAAATCAGGAAGAACGACTACATCTTCATCTTCTAGTACAATGTCACCAAAATCACTTCCGCCAAGCAGATCCATCTTCTGAGCGCTATCCTTTTTACTTGCAACAACTACTTTTTTATCTTTTTTCTTTTTCTTAGCTAAATTTTCATCATTTGCTGAAAACATACTTTTAAAATCGCTTATATTAGCTATGCTTGGTTCAGGCTTTTTCTCTTCTTTTGTAGCAATTGGCGCTTCATAGTCTTTTTTCTTTTTTACTATCACAAGGCCACGTCTTTTTTGAGTCACATCGGCCAAGCTCTCTTTTGGTCTTGGAGCTTCGACTTGTTTTTGCTCTACTTTGATTTCTTCTTTTTTAGGCTCAATTTTTTGTTTTTCTTCTAAAATTTGTGCCTCTTTCTTAGGCTCAGCTTTTACCGACTTTGACTCAGTTTTAGTAGTAGCTTTTTTAGGTTCACTCTTTTGCTTTTCTTCTTTTTTTACTGACTCTTTTTCTACTTCTTTTTTAGACTCTTTTTTTGGTTTAGGTTCACTCTTTTTCTTTTTAAATTTATCTGGTATCACGCCAGTTTGAACATATTCATATATAGCTTCGGCCTCTTCAAGGCTAACTGCATTTGAGTGAGTTTTGACTTTTAATCCTAGCTCTTGAGCTTTTTCTACTATCTCTTTACTTGGATAGCCAAGCTCGTTTGCGATCTCTGAAATCCTAACATTGCTCATTTAAGAGTATCTCCTTTAACTTCGGTGCATCACAAATAAAAGCACCTTTAGTTTGTTTATCAATTATTTTTTTTAAAATTTTTATATCTTTTTGTATACATTTGTCGCACAGATAAAAGCTACGACCATTTCCTTTGCCATGCTCTAAATTTTTACCTACCAAGCGGTATCTTTTTAGCAAGCTCTGAGAAATTTTAATTTTACAAGCGACACATGTCCTTACAGGATTATTTTTGTTCATTATATCTTTTTAAACTTGTTTTTAGCTTTGCGTAATTTCGTATCCATCGTTATCAAATGAAAAAACCTCAACCCTAAAATCACTAAATTTACTCTTTAAAATATCTTGTAAATTTTTAGCGTCATCTTTGTAAGCGATATTTAAAAAGCTTGAGCCTGAGCCTGAAAGCGTGCTCATTAAAGCGCCATTTTTATAAGCTACTTTTCTAACTTCAAAAAGCTCTTCTAAAGCGTGCATTCTACGCTCTTCGTGCATCAAATCTTTGCTTGCTATTTTTAAGAGATCATACTTTTTTTCATAAAAACAAGACGTTAAAAAAGCGGCATGAGATAAGTTATTCACACACTCTTTCATCGTATAGTTATTTGGTAAAATTTGTCTTGACGAGGATGTACTCATTGGTTTATTTGGGATAACAACTACTGCCTTTATCTCATCGCTTAAATTTATTTTATTTGCGTAAACATTGCCATTTTTTACGATCGCGCTGACAAATCCACCGTGAACTGCTGGCGAGATATTATCAGGATGGGTTTCATAGATGATAGCTTTATTTAAAACTGTCTCTTTGCTTGCCTTAAAGCCAGCCATTTCGTACGCTGAAGCAATGGCTCCAACGATCACAGCGGAGCTACTACCAAGTCCCCTTGAAAATGGGATATTATTTTCAAAAACGACTCTAAAATTTTCATTTTTACCAGTTAGCTCAAAAAAAATTTCATTAAAAATACTTAAGAATATATTATTTCTCTTTAAATTTACACTTCCACTGCCTTCGCCGTTTATCGACACTGAGCTAAATTTTGCTGGCTCGATTTTTACGCTATTAAAAAGCTTCAAACTAAGCCCCAAAGCATCAAAACCAGGGCCCAAATTCGCACTTGTTGCAGGGACTAAGATATTCAAAATTTCTCCTAAACTGCTTGGATGATATAATCTGGAAGTGTATCTGAATTTAGTTTTAATTCATCTAAATTTAAAGGCAACCTAAATCCTACTGGCTCCACTTTTTCAAGTGAAATTTCGCCATCCTTTAAAACGAAGCTCAAATTTTTATTTGCCCTTATAGCTTGGCTGCCATTTAAGCTAAAGCCGCTAACCGCATAAAATTCGCAACCCTTTGCTAAAGAGAAAGTCTTTAAGATGACATAGGCCACCTTTAGCCCCATAAAACTGCCTGGCGTATTTGCATAGATAATTTTTGTGATATTAAATTTAGAGGATAAATTTTCTAAGATTTTTATCAAAGCTTCACTGACATGTTCATCAGTTGTAATTTCATCAAATTTTACGCCGTCTTTATAGACTCCAACCAAGAGCGGAGTCGATAAAGAGACAACTAAAATTTCAATATTTTCTATGCAAATACCTTTTGATACTCTTTTAGAAGTTCACCATTTAGAGTTGAGATCTCGTAGTTTTTCTCATCGGCCATCAAAGCAAGAGTTAATTTGTGATTTAGATCGTGACTTCCAGCAAATGCTGTATAATCGCCCAACAAAGGCGCCCCAAGCAAGCTTAAATCGCCAATCGCATCTAAAATTTTGTGCCTTACAAACTCATTTTCAAATCTCAAACCTTCTGGATTTAGGATATGCGTATCATCGATTGCCACGGCATTATCAAGCGATGCACCAAGAGCTAAATTTTGAGCTTGTAAACGTTGTAAATCTTTCAAAAAGCCAAAAGTTCTAGCACGAGCTATATTTTTTATAAACGAACTTTTACTAAAATCAAAAACATATCTTTGTTCACCAATAACTGGATGATCAAATTTTATCGTATAGTCAAATTTTGGACTTCTTGAAGGTGAAGTTCGTACAAATTTAGAACCCTCAACGACTTCAACTTCGCGCCTAACAAGAATTACTTTTTTGCCAGCATCAAGATATCTTATGCCAGCTTCATCAAGTAGCATACAAAAGCTTATCGCACTGCCATCCATGACAGGAATTTCATTTGCATCAACAGAAATTCTAATATTATCAATACCATAACCATTTATGGCTGACATCAGGTGTTCGATCGTACTAATAAAGCCCTTTTCGTTGCCAACAACGGTTGCCATCTGCGTATTTATAACATTTTTAGGTTCAGCTTTAAAACTAATACCAAGATCTTCGCGGTGCAAAATAATACCAGAATTTGCATCAAGAGGTTCTAGTATAAGTCTTATCGGCTCACCTTTATGAAGCCCTATACCAACGGTCTCAACGCGTCTTGCGATAGTAGTTTGTTTCAAGAATTTTCCTTATATTTTTAATCCGCTTATGATAGCACTAAAAAATCAATTTTGCAAATTTTTAGTTCTTGTCTATCATTGCTTTTGCAGCATCTAAGACACTTGTGATATTGTCTTTTATCCACTTTTTATCCATCCATTGTTGAGGTCTTACCTCTTCACCTTGGACTAAAATTCCAAAGTGAAGGTGATCTCCAAGCGCAAGACCACTAGTTCCAGTAGTACCTATCTGATCGCCAGCTGCCACCATATCGCCCTCTTTTACTCTAGTGCTTGAGCAGTGTCCATAAAGCGAATAAAGCCCAAATCCATGATCTATCACAATATTTAATCCATAAATTCCATTTTCAGATGCAAGTACGACACGGCCGGCATTACTAGCTATTATAGGAGCCGCTGCCACACTTGCAAAGTCTATTCCCATATGCCAAGATTCGCTTACTTGCTCGTTATTATATGTATAGTATCGGTGATCGGCGAAGTCAGCCACTTTTTTACCATTTCTTAGTGGGTAAAATGGTGTCACACTAAAGCCAGTTAACATCTCATCACCAGGATTTGTAGTAAGTGCTGTTATTTTTTCTTCGTTTGAATTTCTAAGCGTTTCATTGACAAATCTCATTTTCTCAAGTCTTGAAAGTGCGCTTGGATCTTTTGCATATTGATCAGTTAGATCAACTATCTTACCATCTAAAAATCTATCATTTAATGCAATAGTTGAAGTTTTATACTTTACATTTTCATAAAAATATCTCACGTGAGATTTGCTCTCGTTGCCTGCAAAGTCCCTAGCAATAACTTCTGCACTAAAATTTTCAACCTGAACTGGCCAAGCAACGAGTGCTGCATAAAAGCCATCTCTATAAAATGGTACTGCTTTAAATTTCTTACCAAAATTTGTCTGGACATAAACCTCTTTTAGTTGATTATCAGTCGCCCTAAAGACCACAACCGCGCTACCACCTTTTGAGATAGAATAAGACTGCGAGTATATGGAAAGGTCAGGTTTTGAAGTATCAAGCACTACTTCAACCTTTTTACTAGCTTTATTGCCAGTAAAAAAACTCCATTTGCTAGTATCTACAGCTTCGATATTCATCTCATAGGTATCTTTTTGAGCAAAAAAGCCAGTCTTTGGAAAGGTTAAATTTACATCAAGCTCGGTACTTGGATTTTGTATGATTTGATTTAATAAATTTAGATCATTTTTCCCATCATTCATACTAATTCGTACAAATTTTATACCACTATCATCTTTAAATTTGATATTCATTGGGGTTTTAAGATTCCAATAAACCTTATCAGCAACACCGATTATCGGCTCATTTCGCTCAAAATCTTTTGACATCAAAGCATAGCCAAAACCACCGGCTAAAATTAAAATTAGCAAAAGCACAACAATACCAAATCCGCCAACTCCACGTCTATACATATATTTTTACCTTAAATTTAATTTGCAAAATTTTACACGTAAATCAATAAATTTTTAGTTAATTACAAAATTTCTCTTACGGCTCTAGCGTCGCTCATCCAAGCAAAAAGTTCATCCCAGCGTTCATCTTTTATGAGATCTTTGCACAAATTTAGCTCTTTTTCAAACATATTTATAGCTTCAACAACATTATTTTTATTTTGCTTAAAGATATCGCTCCACATAAAAGGCGAACTCTTTGCGACACGTATCATGCCTTTAAATGTCGGTCCTCCAAGTGCTACGATGTGCCTTTTATCCTCTTCTTTTAATATCCCGCTAGCAAGCGAAAATGCAATCGCATGAGGCAAATGCGAAATAAGACCCACGTGATGATCATGTTCTTTCGCACTCATAAAAATAATCTTCATGCCAAGGCAAGAAAATAACTCCACGCTTCTTTTTACATGTTTTTCTGCACTCTCAGCAAAGTCGCAAACGATAACAGTTGCGCCAGTGTAAAGTGACTTAAATGCAGCTTCTGGGCCAGAGTACTCAGTACCTGCCATCGGGTGAGCTGGGATGAAATTTTTACGAATTTTTTCTGGCACGGCTTCTATTATCTTTTGTTTAGTCGAGCCAAAGTCGATGATCGTCGTATCTTCGCTAATATCGGTTAAATTTTGCACGATGCTTACGATAGCTTCTACTGGCACAGCTAAAAAGATGATGTCACACTTCTTTTTCATCTCGTCAATGCTTAAAATTTCATGCACCAAGCCAAGTTCAAGCGCTTTTTTGCTGTGATTTTCATCTTTATCATATCCGCTAACACAAGAAATTAATTTTTCATCTTTTAATGCTAGCCCAAGTGAGCCACCCATAAGACCAAGTCCGATGATACCTATTTTCATAAAAAACCTTCAAAATTATAAAATTTAAATTTATTAAAAATAAAATATGATATTATACGCACTTATACTAAAACTCTAGGTTAAATTTAATGAAAAAGAAATTATTTTTATTAGCATTAGCTTTCAGTGGCCTAAGCGCACAAACAATCCAGTCAATAAATTTTAAAGGCCTAATTCACCTTTCGCCTGAAGTAGCAAGCCAAATAATGGGCTTAAAAGTCGGTCAGGATCTGACTCCAAAGCTTAGCGATAAGGCGATCACAAATTTATACAAACAAAACTATTTCGACGATATCTACATAGAAGATACAGGTAATGGCAATCTTTTAGTAGCCGTAAAAGAGAAGCCAAGTGTTGCTAGGGTCGATCTAAAAGGTGTTGTAACAAATGATAAAACTGCGATCGAGTCGCTAATCAACATCAAACCAGGTAATATGTACGATGAGCTTACAATAGAAAAAACTAAAGAGAGAATTCGCCAATATTATGAGTCAAAGGGTTATTTTGATACCGTTGTAGACGTAGAAAAACAACCAGTTGCAGACAACGACAGCTCACTTTTTATAACGCTCAACATAAACCGCGGCGAAAATATGATAATCAAAAATGTAAATTTAGTCGGTGCAAAAGAGTTTGATTATGACGACATTGAGCCAGTAGTTGCAAACAAAAGTAGAGAATTTATGGGCTGGCTTTGGGGCAGAAATGATGGTAAAGTTAAACTTTTTGAGCTTGAAAATGACCCAGCAAGAATACAAGACAAATATTTCCAAAAAGGCTATTTAGACGCGACTATTTCGTCACCTTATTTAAATTCATCGTTTGATAACTACACAGCTGATCTTACTTATTATGTTCATGAGGGTGAGCCTTATAAGGTTTCAAATGTAAGTATTACAGCACCTGAAGAGCTAGAGCTTGATACCAAAAAGATTATAGATGACTTTAGGCTTGAGGCTGGCGATACGATGAACTCAGCAAGACTTCGCCAAGATATGAAAAAGCTCGATGATATGGTTGCTGACAAAGGTTATGCATTTGTAAAAGTCTATCCAAAGACTGATAAATTTGATGAAAATAAAACTGTCGATATTGATTATGAAGTAGATCCTGGCGAAAAAGTATATATAAGAAATGTTCAAATTTCAGGCAATGATAGAACTGTTGACCGCGTTGTAAGACGTGAACTTTATCTAACTGAAGGAAATTTATATAGCAGAACCGACCTTCAAGACTCAAAAGATGCACTAAAAAGAACAAGCTACTTTGATGACGTTGAGATAGAAGAAGATCCGGTTGATAAAAATACAGTTGATTTAAAAGTAAAAGTAAAAGAGGCTTCAACTGGCTCAATAAGCGGCGGTATCGGATACGGCAGCAGCGACGGACTACTACTAAACGCTGCACTTTCTGACACAAATATCTTTGGCTCTGGTCTTCAAGGACAAATAAGCGTAGATAAAAGTGACAGAGAGCTTTCAGGTCAGATAAGTCTTACAAACCCAAGAATTTTTGACTCAGAGTATAGCCTTGGCGGAACACTTTACGCAAATGACTATGACTGGAGAACATATAAAGAGAGAAGCTATGGTTTTAGCACAACACTAGGTAGAAAACTAACTAGAAATTTAAGTGCATCACTTACTTACAACATTGAGCAAAGCAAAATTACTTTAAAAGATGATGAACTAAGAGATATCAACACAAAAACCAAAAAAGAAATTTATAGAGAAGGTAAAGCCATAAAAAGCGCTATAACTCCAGCTTTAACATATAATAGCACCGACGATTATTACTTGCCAAGACGTGGCATCATAGCTAGCACATCATTTGAGATAGCTGGGCTTGGTGGCGATATAGACTTTATCAAAAATCGTACAAATTTTAACTACTACCTAGGCCTTAGAGAGTACATCGACTACGATCTTATCTTAAGATACAAAGCAAGCTTTGGCAAAATTTGGGAAAGAGGATATACCCCGATCAACGAAAGACTTTACCTTGGCGGTATAAGAAGCTTACGTGGTTACGAAAGCAGAACTGTATCTCCAAAGGTAAAATATAATGGCGACTACTACGAATATGGCGGCGAAACTTCGTTTAATAATTCAGCTGAAATAAGCTTCCCTATAATAGATCGTGTCAAAATGCGTGGTGTTGTATTTTATGACTACGGTATGATCGGCGAAAATAGTCTAAATGAGATAAAAAGATCATCAGTTGGTACTGGCATCGAGTGGATAACTCCTATTGGACCACTTCAACTAATCTTTGCAAAAGCTCTTAAACCTAAAGAGGGCGATGATACAAATACATTTGAATTTACTATCGGAAGACGCTTCTAATAAGATACTTTTAAGGGGCCAACTTGCCCCTTTAACCTCTACAAATAAACAAACTTTAAGTCATATAAGAAAAAGCAAGGCAAACATTAGATATAATCCCACAATTTTTAATATAAGTGGGTAAAAATATGAATTTCTCAGATATTTTTTCAAAGATAAGAAAAGCTCAACCTCGTCCAGAAGAAGCACCTACACACTGGGTGAAATGCGATAATTGTCACTCACTGATGTACTACAAAGAAGTTGAAGCTTGTTTTAATGTATGCCCAAAATGTGGCTATCACATGAGGTTAAAAGCTGATGACCGCATAAATTTGATCTGCGACGAAGGTAGCTTTATTGAATTTGATGCAAATTTAAAACCGGTAGATCCATTAAATTTTGTTGATAAAAAATCATACAAAAAAAGAATCACAGAAAATAAAGAAAAAACAGGACGCACAAGCTCAGTGATATGTGGCGAAGGTAAATGCGACGGACAAGAGATCCAGCTAGTTGTTTTTGACTTTGGCTTCATGGGTGGTTCGCTAGCTTCAGTTGAGGGTGAAAAGATCGTAAGGGCGATAAAACGGGCAATAGAAAAACGCCAAGCTTTAGTCATAGTGAGCGCTTCAGGTGGAGCTAGAATGCAAGAGAGTACATTTTCTTTGATGCAAATGTCAAAGACATCAGCTGCTTTAAAACTACTTGATGAAGCGAAACTACCTTATATCTCAATACTTACTGATCCGACAATGGGTGGTGTTAGCGCCTCTTTTGCTTGGCTTGGAGATCTAATAATCGCTGAACCTGGCGCTTTAATAGGCTTTGCCGGTCAAAGGGTCATCAAACAAACCATTGGTGCTGACCTTCCAGAGGGATTTCAAAGAGCCGAGTTTTTATTAGAACATGGCTTAATCGATGCTATTGTGCCAAGAAGCGAACATAAAAAATATATAAGCGATATGGTTAAATTTCTCACAAACAATAAGACAATGCATCAAAAAGATTACCAAGATGAGAGCGGAAATAACTTTGAACTAAAGCTAAAAACCAAAGGCTAAATTTGGAAATTTCAGTTTTTAGTATTCAAAAATCATCACGTGACAACTTTGAAAACGAAATACAAGAATATATAAAAATGAGTGCAAAATTTGCCAAGATAAACGATAAAGTCTTTTTCAATGAAAAAATAGCAAAAGCTCAAAGTGCCGGAAAAAGCGAAGCTTTAAGAGCTTATGATGAAATTTATGAGCCAAATTTAAAAGGCTTTTGCGTAATGCTTGATGAAAATGGCTTACAACTTGACAGTCAAGAATTTGCACAAATTTTAAACTCAAATTCACAAATTAATTTTTTCATAGGTGGAGCTTATGGCCTTAGCCAAAATTTAAAGAATAAAGCACAAAAAATTGTAAGCTTAAGCAAGATGACGATGGCTCATAAGGTTGCCAAGCTTGTACTTTTTGAGCAAATTTTTAGAGCGCTTTGCATAAATGCAAACCACCCATACCACAAATAAAGGAATATAAATGACACAAACTGAGCTAAATTTTTTTAAAAAATTACTTGAAGAAAGAAAATTACAGATCAAAAAAAATATCTATGATTCATCTGTTGAAGTAAATGGCTTAAGAGATAGTGGTGTAAGCGATGAGTTTGATATAGCCTCAGTAAATACAGACCAGCTAATCGAGCATTCGATCTCGACACAACAAAGAGCGGAGCTATCAGAGATAGATGAAGCACTAGAGAAGATAGCAAATAAAACTTATGGAATTTGTGATATGTGTGAAGAGGAGATCAGCATACCGCGACTAAAAGTAAAACCACATGCAAAATACTGCATAACTTGCCGTGAAATAATCGAAAAAACAGCAAAAAACTAAGGAGAAAACATGAAAACTAGAAAATTTCTCGTCTATTGCATAATCTACATAGTAGTTGTTGCAGGACTTGCTTATTCTCTTAATAGTTCTGATTACACATTTGAGCTTTTAGGCCAAACTATAACTTTGCCAATTGCTATTTGGGTCGCTCTTCCAGTAGCTGTTTTAGCACTTCTAGCTCTACTTCATATCGCTTATCATGGATATGCTTTTTATAGATATAAAAAATGGATCAAAAAAGATAGCCAACTTTATAAAGACTTAGCCAAAGAGACACTTCTTGGCTTTGAGAGCAATAAAGACTTCAAAACCGATACTTACAAGATCGCCTCGCAGCTCACTCGCTCTATCTCACCAGTAGGCGAGCTTAAAGATGTCGGTGTAGATGATGCCGAGATAAACAATATCTTACAAACCATAAAAAGTATAAAAAATAAAGAGATCGTCGATCTAAAAAAATTTAGATTAGCAAAAGATAGCAAGTTAAATATCCTAAATGAGATAAACAAAATCGAGCAACTACCTACTTACTATCTTGACATACTTAAAAATCAGGATCAAAATGAGAGCCTTAAAAAAGCTGCATTTGATAAACTCATAAAAGTAGCTTCTTTTAGCGAGATCAAAAGATTAAATTTTGAACTAGCGAGTGAAGATATAATGCTTATTATTACCCGATTTGTAAATGATGAGATCGATCTAAGCAGTGATGAAATTTTTGATCTTTTAAACAACGCAAAAGTGACAAAAGCACAATACGACAAAGTAGCCATAATGCTTAAAAATAAGCTAAAACCAGATGCATTTATCGGTATCTTTGAGAAGCTAAAAAGCATCCATGCTGATGCTGATGAGGCTTACGTATATGCGCTATTTGAGCTTCAGATGCTTGATAAAGTAAGAGAGGCTATCGAAGGTAGCGACCCAGATGAGTTTAAAGAGATAAAGGTCTTGCTGTTTTTACGAGATAACGGCAAAATGGTGCCTAGCTCGTTATTTTTTAAATGATAGACTTTAGCAAAAAGCCACTTTTCTTAGCACCACTTGCTGGCTTTTCTGACTTGCCACTAAGAAGCGTAGTTAAGAAATTTGGCTGTGATGTCACTGTTAGCGAAATGATCAGCGCAAATGCCTTGGTCTATGAGAGCAGTGACAAAACGCTTGAAATGATTAAAAAATCCCCAAACGAAGAGCCTTATGTCGTTCAAATAGCTGGCAATGACACAGAAAATATAAAAAAAGCTGTGCAAATCATCAATAAATTTGATGGGATTTATGGGCTCGATCTAAACTGCGGCTGCCCTGTGCCAAAGGTCGTTAGACAAGGTGCGGGATCGGCTTTGTTAAACGATCTTGACAAACTTCAAAGCATAATCTCAGCTATAAAAAGCGTCTCAAACAAAGAGAGCCTGAGTGTTAAATTTAGACTTGGTTTTAACGACAAAAATGAAGAAAAAATAGCAAAAGCATGCGAAGAAGCCGGCGCAAACTACATCGCAGTGCATGGTCGCACAAGAGCTGGCGGTTATAGTGCAAAAGTTGATTACGAAGCGATCGCTAGAGTAAAGGCGAGCGTAAAAATCCCAGTCGTTGCAAATGGTGATATCAACGCACAAAATGCAGATGAAATTTTAAACCTTACAAAATGCGACGCCCTAATGATCGGCAGGGCAAGCATCGGTAATCCTTGGATATTTCACGAGATAAAGACTAAAACTAGTGTAGATAAGGCGCTAAAACAAAAGATCATCCTAGCTCACTTTGATGCGATGATCGAGCACTACGGTGAGCACGGACTTTGCATATTTAGAAAACACTTGCACCAATACAGCAAAGGCATCGACGGTGCAACAACCTTTAGAAACGATATAAATTTCATCAAAGACGCCCATGTGATGAGAGAGTGTATAAGGGAGTTTTTTGCCTAGATGCAAGGCTACATCCTGCGCGTGCAAAAGGTCAGAGACGAGGACCTTTTAGTCTTTGTGCTAACGCCAAATTTGCTCGTAAAGTCGTATAGATTTTTTGGCGCTCGCCACTCAAACATCATGACTGGCTACAAGATCGACTTTGAGCTAGAGCAAGAGGCAAAATTTCTACCAAAGCTTAGAAGCATACTTCATCTTGGCTTTAAATGGCTGCTAGAGCGCGATAAGCTCATCATTTGGCAGCAGTTCATGCGCCTACTTTATGATCATCTAAAAGAGGTCGAGCAGCTCGATGAAATTTATTTTAATGAGCTTGATCGCTGCGCCAAACAGATGCAGCTACAAAATCCAAAACGCCTTATCATCGAAAGCTACGTTAAAATTTTAGAGTATGAAGGTAGGCTTCACAGCGAGCTTGAGTGCTTCATCTGCGACGAGGAGATAGAGAGCGAGCTTTGCTTAACTCGTGGTTTTTTACCCTCTCACAAGCACTGCCTTGATAGGAGCGAATTTGACGCTAGCAAGATCAAAAATTTGTTTGATACAAAAAGCACGATCGAGCTAAATGACGATGAGATAAACCGACTTTATAAAATTTTACTTGACGGGCTTTAGGCTATAGCTTGCTATTTTAAATAGCTATTTCTTAATGCTTAAAGCACATGGCTATTTTTTAAGCTTCAATTTTCTAAGTTATAAAAATTCTAACCAGTAGCTTTTTGCACTAAATGCTTTTGTATTTGTTGTATATGACAGTTTTGATTTATATACAAGTGCAAAAATTTTATCAATTCATACATTTTGTATTTATTTTGACAAAAGCCAATTAAAATAGAAATATTTATAGCTTGCTTCTTGGGATTAGTCCCAAAAAGTAAGTAAAATTTTACTCTTCACTACTGCTATTGAGAGCAAAAAAAGTATCAGTATGGATATTTTCAAATGCTGCTTTTAGCGAAGTAAAAAGTTTTGGATTTTCTTTTTCTAATGTTGCTAGAAGCTGTTTGGTTTCATATCTAGCATGCGGCATCTTTACGTCAAATCTCATTGCAGGGCATGCTTCATCGCCAATGACTCTTAATTCATTTTTGATAGCATTTTCGCGAAGCTGTCTCTCGCGAATGAAGATAAACGGTCTAATAACCGTGATTCCATTTTTTGCAGTATATTTTGGAGCAAGCGTCCTTAGTGCACCATTATATGTAAAGTTCATAAAAAAGCTCTCCGCTGCATCGTCTAAATGATGAGCAATCGCGAGTTTATTAAAACCATGCTTTAAGGCGTAAGTATAAAGATAACCTCTTCTCATACGAGAAAAGAAACTACAAAAGCTAGAATTTTTACGGATTTTCTCTTTTGAAATTTCAAAGATTGAGCTATCTATTACTTCGTGCTCTATTCCGTGCTCATTGCAATGCTTCGTAAGATAAGCGTAGTCCTCACCCATGCCGTAGCTTAACGTTACTGCTTTAAACTCAAATTTCTCAGGTGTAACGTTTTGGATATGCTTTAGTACGTGAGCTAGTGCGAGGCTATCCTTACCACCGCTAAGACCAAGCAAGATCTTATCTCCGCCCTCTATCATCTTGTATCTGGCATTTGTCTGACCAACTTGCCTAAGAAGCCTTTTACTAAGCTCTATCATAAATTTTCTACCATTTCAAGTATAAATTTTGCACTAACATTTGCTGAATCTTGTAAGAATTTATCAAAGTCAAACTCTGCTGCATCACCAGCTCCATCGCTGATAGCTCTTAGTATAAAAAATGGCACATCAAGTGTTTCGCAAACTAGCGCAACGCTAGCACCTTCCATCTCGGTAGCGCTCGCATTAAATATCTTTTTTATCCAATTTTTCTTTTCATTATCGCAGATAAACTGATCTCCAGTCGCAATAATACCAGCACTTAAGCTCATATCTTTTTTATCAGCTACCTTTTTTGCCAGTTCATTTAGTCCTTCATCACTTTTGACAAAGATACTTGTGCCTGGCACATAGCCATAAGGATGGCCAAAGGCCGTGATATCAAGATCATGTTGCACTAAGCTAGTAGCATAAAGCATATCGCCTATTTTTAGACTCTCATCAAGTGAGCCAGCTACGCCAGTAAAGAGCAATTTTGAGGCCTTAAATTTTTCTATTATCAAAGTTGCTGTTATAGCTGCATTTACTTTGCCTATCTTTGAATAGGCAATGACTAGCTCTTTTCCTTTATAGTTTGCTAAGTAAAATTTATTATTTGCATATTGAACAGTTTTATATTCACCAACCATTTCAAGGATCGGTGTTATCTCCTCTTGCATAGCTCCAAGTATCGCTATCATCTCTCCTCCAAAATTTTCACAACTTCTTCAAGACTTGCCATATCAGTAATACTATAAGTTGGCTTTTCAGTAATTTTTTTATTGATGCCCTTTAACGTCGCAGCGCCAAGCTCGATAAAACAATCAACATTATTTTCATAGTTTTTAATGCTTTGTTTATAGCAAACTGGTTTTATTAGCTGCTCTTTTAGCAGGACTAGTGCTTCGCTTTTATCAGTATAAATTTTAGCATTTACATTTGAGACAACTGGAGAAAATTTAGTAGCCAAAGTACTCTCAAGCTCACTTGCCAGCCTAACACTAGCTGGCTCAAGTATCGGACAATGGCTTGCTACTGACATATTTAAAAGCATTGCTCTTTTTGCGCCAGCTTCTTTAAATTTTGATTCATAGCTAGCAAGATCAGCTCTTACACCAGCGACAACAATTTGTCCATCGCAGTTGTAGTTTGCAGCATAAATTTGCAAACCTTCTTCTCTTGCTTTTTTACAAATTTCTTCAACCACTTCATCGCTAAGTCCAAGAACTACCATCATGCCGGCATCTTTACCAACGCAGGCTTCTTGCATAAATTTACCACGTAAGTTTACAAGCCTAATCGCATCAATAAAATTAAATGCTCCACTAACTGCAAGAGCAGTAAATTCTCCAAGTGAGTGCCCGAGACTAAATTCTGGTTTTTCTTTAATAAAATTTGAAAAAGCCAAATAAGTCATTAGTGAGTTTAAAACGATAGCTGGCTGAGTAAATTCTGTTTTATCCAACTTATCGTTTTGTGTAAATAAAAGCTCTTTGTAATCAATGCCAGTATCATTACAAGCATCATTTAAAAGTAATTTAGCAGTAGAAAAATTTTCGTAAAAGTCTTTTCCCATACCAATACTTTGCGAGCCTTGGCCCGCAAAAACAAAAGCAAATTTTTTCATTTTAGCTTCTTAGTGATGGTGATGTCCGTGTCCACCGCAACCGCAACCGCCATCCTCGTGTCCGTGTCCATGACCGTGTCCATGACCACCGCAGCACTCATGTTCATGCTCATGATCGTGACCACCGCAACCGCAAGTATGAGCCCCAGCTACCATGCCTGTTGCTTTTTCATCTTCTGTCGCATCTCTAACTTCTAAAACTTCAACATTAAATAGCAAATCTTTACCAGCATATGGGTGATTAAAATCAACTGTTACTTCGTCATCTTTGATCTCTTTAACAATAACACGAACGCTTGAGCCATCCTCATTTTGACCAAAAAGTTCCATTCCTTCATGCAAATCTATACCAGCAAATTGTTCTTTTGGTAACGACTGAATGGCTTCTTTATTATATTCACCACAACCCTCTGCTGCCTTTACACTTATAGTTGCTCTTTCGCCTGATTTTAATTTGCTTACTTCTTCTTCAAGCTTTTCTATAATATGGCCATGCCCTGTAATAAAAGAAATTTGACCACCTTCTTGCATATTTGACTCTAAAATTTCGCCAGTATTAGCGTCTTTTAGCTCATAAAACATTGTTATAACTTGATCTTTACTCACAATAATCTCCTTGGAATTTAGTTTTGATTAATGTGAGATTATATCTAAAAAAGAGTAAATTTTAGTTTCTGTTGGGAGCGGCTTTGGCTTCTTTGCTATCTGGATAGCCTACTTTTAAAGCCTTATAAAACCTGTTGGCACTTTGAGTATCACCGATCTTATCAAAGCTTATAGCTGTGTGATACAAAAGTTTTGGAGTGTAATCAGCCTTATCTTCACTTTGTATACTTTTTTTATAGTATTGTATGGCCGTACTGTATGATTTTTGACTATAAGCAACTTCACCTAGATAATAATTTGAAGCACCAGTTTTGTAGCCTTTTTTATTTAAGTATTCAAAATATTCAGCTGCTTCTGTGCTATTGCCAGAATTTAAAAGCTTAATGCCATCAGCTAAAATATCCTTGTCGCTTTTGCCACTAAAATTTGAAGTTGGCTTATTTTGTTGTTTTGGATTTGCACTTTGCTTTGGTTGAGCAGCATTTTTATCCATTATCGCGCCTAATTTATTTAAGGCAGCAGTAATATTTTTATAGTTTTTATCTTGTATATCCCTAGTCTCATCAACATAAGCTTTTAATGATGTCAAACTTACACCAGAATCGCTTATACCGCCATTGACTTTGGTTTCGATATCGTTCATTCTTTGCTCAAGCTTGTTCATCCTAGCACTCATGCTCTCGATCAAGCTTTGCAAACCTTGAAGTTGTTCTGAAACATTATCCATGTTTTCTTCGATATTTTGAACGCTTCTTTTGTTGCTTAGAGTTGCCTTTTCATCATCTGTTAGTCCATATGGATTTGCGCTATCCATATTGCCTGCGTCAAATGCTGAAACTTCTTGAGCTGAACTTATAGAGAAAGCGGCTCCAAGAAGAGCCGCAATGATTATTTTTTTATTCATTATTACTTACAGATTAAGGAAGTACTTTGAAATCTGCACGTCTGTTTTGAGCGTCGCAAGCTTTTGTTTTGTCTGTACAAACTGGGTTGCTTTCGCCAAAGCTTACTACAGCGATTCTATCAGCGCTAACGCCATTTCTTACAAGAGCGTCTTTAGCACTTTTAGCACGTTTTAGACCAAGAGCATAGTTATACTCATCTGTACCCCACTCGTCGCAGTTACCTTCTACTTTTATAGAAAGAGCTTGAGCGTCAGCTTGGTTAAATACTGATGCATTTGAGCTAACAACACCTTGTTGGTCAGCTTTGATATTAAATTTATCAAAGTCAAAGTATACACTTTTAACTTGGCTCTCGATGTTAGCGATAAGAGCTGCTAATCTATCAGCATCACTCATGCTACCTGAGTTATCTGCAGATTGATTTGAATTTGCATTCATATCAACTTCAGGGTTTTTAGAGCTACAACCGCTCAACAATAAAGTTGCAACTGCAACACTTGCTAGAACTACTTTTTTCATTCCATATCCTTTTTGAAAAATTTGGTCGAATTATAACATATTTTTTTTAAATATTACCAGAATATTACCAATCAATAGATTGAATTTTACCTACTTTTAGTGGAAATTGGAAACTTCTGTTCTCATTTAATCTAACAACGCCAAGCGAGCTTTGACCGCCAAGTTCTTTGATAAATACGACACTTTGACCATCACTTGAAAATCTTGGATAGTTGTTTTTACCATTTGCTGTAAGCTGACGGATAAAATCTGTTTGAGTTGAGATTAGATAGATATTAAAGCCACCACTAGCCTCTCTACTTGAATAAACTACATAGTTTTCAAAAGTGCTTACTGAGTTATTGTTTTTGCCATGAAATACCATTTGCTCAACACTTCCGCCTGAAGTTGCAGGTGTTGCGAAGATATTTGGATATCCAAGTCTATCTGAAACAAAAACTATTCTGCTGTCATTATCTACGAAATTTCCATTTACATCAATGCCTGGATAGTTTGTTATCTGAGTTAATTTTTTGCTACCTGTATTATAGATGAAAATATCTGGTTGATCTTTTGGAGCCATGGTTAATAGAATTTTACTTCCATCTTTGCTAACATCAGATGCTATAAGCATACCCATGCTGTCTATTATCTTTGTTTTTGTGCCAGAATTTAGATCATATCTAAACAAAGTTGGTCTGTTATTTACATAAGATGTATAGTAAAATTTACTCTGATCAGCGCCTGCCCATTTAGGGAAGATATTTAGACCGCCACTTACTATTGTCTTTTGATATGTAAGTGTGTAATCAGCTACTATAATAGAGCTTTGGCGAGCTGAAGTGTATTTTGCTAAGATGATAAATTTCTCCATCCAGCCAACTGGTGGTAAATTTAGCTCATTTGTTAGCTCAACTATACTTTTGTGTGCCAAAAACGGATACTTTGCACCATCAGGCATGTTATAAACTCTCTCATACCTTGTAGTTGCAGTCTTTGCATCGATGAGTTTTACTCTTAAAGTAAGAGGTGAACCCATAGAACCTTCAAGAGCATATCTAAAGATAAGCTCAACACCTTTGTCGCTCATTGTATTTGTAGCTGCTGTTCCCTCATAGGTTGAAGGCACGTGATCTTCGATAACCTCAAAGTCAGAGCTAACTTTCAAGTCACCTAGCATGATCTTAAAGAATTTATCTTTAAAGCCAGCATCACTAACAGCTGTAGTTGCATCTTGCAAAGCTATCTTTGGCAAAGCAACACCTTGGTTTATAACAGATATCGTCGCATCAGCAGCATAAAGCCCTAGAGCAACGCACAAAAAAAGAAAAATTTTCTTCATCTCTACTCCGTAAATTTATAAATTTTAGTTTATTTTATCTTCTAAATTTAAATTAAAAGTAGTACTTTTGTCTGGATTAAATGGAAATTTCTCTGCAGTAAGCTTTTCCAGACACTCTCTAACCTTTGCATTAAACTCTTCATTATATGATAGCTCTAAAATTTCATAGCTAAAATTTCCACTCTGATCTATCATAACTTTTACCTTAGCTATATTTGCAGAGTCAGCTTTATAGCTTTGCCATCTTCTTTGGATTTGTTTTGTTATCGCTCCCATCAACGGATCATAAGTGCCGGTCATTTGTGACTTTGGAGCTGTTGGGTTTTGATCTATCTTTAAGCTCTTGATGATGTCGCTAGCCTCTTTTGCAGCTTTTGAGCTAGAAGCCTCGCTTTTTTTACGGCTTTGTACTTTATTTTCAGCCTTTTTTATGCCATCATCTTTTTTAAGTTTAGTCGAGTCTATATCACTAAAGAGATCTTTTATGTTTGGCTCTTTTGGTTTTGGCTTTTCAACTGGCTTTGGCGTAGGTTTAGGCTCAGGTTTTGGCTCTGGCTTGACATCCTCTTTAGGCTCTTCGCTAGGTTTTGGGATTTCAGGTTTTGGTTCTGGTTTTTTAGGCTCAGATTTTGGCTCTTCTTTTGGAGGAGTTGGCAAGCTTGGAGTTGGTAATGGCTCATCTGGCACAACAGGTTTATTTGTAGTCTCTTGCTTATCTTCTTCAGATTCCTTTTTAGGTTCAGGCTTTGTCTCTTTAACTACTTCATCTGCTTGTTTTGGAGCTTTAATGGTTTGATCAACTTCTCTATCAACCATAACCACATCCATAATAGCATCTTTATCATCAGTATATTTTTTAGGAGGTTCGCTAAAAAAAGTAAGCTTTATAAACAAAGCAAGCACAATGATAATGTAAATGCAAAACGCTACAAAAAACGAACTAAGCGTTGGAAATTTAACTTTATTAGGCATCTTAACCGTTTGTCTCTAAAGCTACTTTATTAAAACCAGCACCTTTTAAAGTCTTTAATACAAACATAACATCATCGTATTTTAAATTTTTATCAGCCTTTATGTATATAGGCGAGGTTTTGTCATATTTTGCACTCATTAGTGCAATGTTATCTGGAAGTTCAGCAAGGCTCATTGTACTTTGATCTATCCTAACTTGTCCTTGTGCATTTATAGACACTATAAGATCTTTTTGTTTAGAAGTAGATGTTTTTGCCTTTGAGCCATCTGGCAATGTTATATCTTCTTGATATGTTATAGTTGGCATAGTAACCATTAAAATGGCTAGTAAAACAAGCATAATATCAACAAGAGGAGTTATATTTAGCTCTGGTGTCTCATCGGTAAATTTAACGGCCATTTATAGTATCTCATCATCTTTTTTAAGTGCTATCATAACATCAGCCTGACGCTCAATAACACTCATTAATTCATAAGCTTTTCTTTTTATGAGTAAATTAAATGTATATGCTGGGATGGCAACAAAAATTCCGCAACCAGTTGCAACAAGTGCCTCTGAAATAGCTGGAGCGATAATACCAAGTGATGAACCTGTGCCATTTCCTAGCTGCGAAAATGTCTCCAAGATAGATACGACTGTTCCAAAAAGACCGATAAATGGAGAAGTAGAAGCTATTACACTAAGCCATGTAAGCCCACTTGTAGCATTCTTTTCGGCAATGCTTATGCAAACATTTAGCTTTTCTTTTGAAATTCTACCACTTGCACACTTCTTTAAAGATGAGTAATTTGGTATATTCTTAGCGCCCATAAGTAGTGCTTCAAGCGCATTTTGCTCGCGTTTTTGCCAAGCGCCTATGCCAGCCATTCTTGAAAAAAGAATTGTGAAACTAACTATAAAATATATTGACAACCAAGTTAAAACTATAATTGTAATAAAACTACTTCTTTGAATGTAATTTAAAAATATATCTATTCCGCCCACTTATCTTGCTCTCACTACATTTTCCATTTTTGATATAGTTGCTGCAAAAGCATTTGTATCACTGCTCATACTCTCTATCAAATTTCTAGCAGCTTCTAATGAATTTGCAAGCTCGCTTTCACTATTGCCAGAGACATAGACCGCACCGTCAGCTAGTATAACTACTTTGCCCTCGTCGATCTTTGCATAACCCCAGTTGATAGCAACTACATCATGCTTTTTATGCTTATCTTCTATATCTATAATACCTGCTTTTAAAAGAGATATTAATGAGGCGTGGTTTGGCAAAACACCAAACTCACCCTCGCTACCTGGAAGCACTACACTACTCACGTCATCATTAAATATCTGACCTTGAGGAGTTACGATCTCTAAATGTAATTTATCCATTACGCTTCCTTTTTAAATTTAAGCCTTAAGTTTCTCAGCTTTAGCTAAAGCCTCATCTATATTTCCAACCATATAAAATGCTGCTTCTGGTAGATGGTCATATTTACCTTCTAAAATTCCCTTAAAGCCAGCGATATTTTCGTCAAGACTTACGTATTTACCAGGGCTACCTGTAAATACTTCAGCAACGAAGAATGGTTGAGACAAGAATCTTTCTATCTTTCTTGCTCTATCAACAGTTAGCTTATCTTCTTCGCTAAGCTCATCCATACCAAGGATAGCGATGATATCTTGAAGGTCTTTATATTTTTGAAGCACAGCTTGAACGCCGCGAGCTACCTTATAGTGATCTGCTCCTAAAATTTGTGGATCGAGCATTCTTGATGTTGAATCAAGCGGATCAACAGCTGGATAGATACCTTTTTCTGCGATCGATCTATTAAGAACCGTTGTAGCATCAAGGTGAGCAAAAACCGTAGCAGGAGCTGGATCTGTAAGGTCGTCAGCTGGAACGTAAACAGCCTGAACAGAGGTAATTGAGCCTTTTTTAGTTGATGTGATTCTCTCTTGAAATTTACCCATCTCACTTGCAAGAGTTGGCTGATAACCAACAGCTGATGGGATACGTCCAAGTAGAGCTGACATTTCTGCGCCTGATTGAGAAAAACGGAAGATATTATCAATAAACATCAAAACGTCAAGTCCCATCTCATCACGGAAATACTCAGCCATTGTAAGACCAGTTAGCGCGATACGGTTTCTTGCTCCTGGTGGCTCGTTCATTTGGCCATAGCATAAGGCAACTTTATCCAAAACGTTACTTTCTTTCATTTCGTGATAAAGGTCGTTACCTTCACGAGTTCTCTCACCAACGCCTGCAAATACAGAATAGCCGCTGTGTTTAAATGCAACGTTGTGGATAAGCTCCATAATAATAACCGTTTTACCAACACCAGCACCACCAAATAGGCCTACTTTACCACCTTTTGCATAAGGAGCTAGAAGATCAACTACCTTGATACCAGTTTCAAAAATTTCACTCTTCGTACTTTGCTCTTCAAATGGAGGAGGATCGCGGTGGATAGACCAATGCTTATCAAAATTTATACCCTCGCCCTCGTCGATCAAATCGCCAACTACGTTAAAAATTCTACCCAAAACTTTTTCGCCAACTGGCACACTTATAGGTGCACCAAGCGCTTTAGCCTCTAAGCCACGAGTCAGACCCTCGCTCATATCCATAGCGATCGTTCTGACTCTATTATCGCCTAGGTGAGCAGCAACTTCTAATATTAGTTTATGTTTCTTGCCCTCAACCTCAAAGAAAACTTCGATAGCTTCATTGATCTTCGGCAAGTAGTCATTAAAGTCAACATCGACCACAGGGCCCATAACTTGACTAATAACACCCTTCATTCATACTCCTTTTATTTCATTGATTCAACACCACTGATGATCTCAATAAGCTCAGTGGTAATAGACTCTTGTCTTGCTTTATTGTAAGCAAGATTTAACTGTTTGACGCGTTGTTTTGCATTGTTTGTTGCATTATCCATAGCTTGCATTCTAGCACTGTGCTCAGCCGCCAAAGAGTCAACTAAAGCATAATACATACTATACTCAAAATATTTATTGAGCAATTCATCCATAATCTTAGTATAGTTGTCTTCTGGCTCAAATTCCATCAAAGAATTTGTCTCAACCGCAACTATCTTAGACGGCTCAATAGGCACAATATCATTTACTCTAATCTCTTGAGAAATCATATTTTTATAGCCATTGTGTATTAGTACGACCTTATCTGTTATGCCGTTTATAAAGTCATCAATGGCGTCTTTTATGATCTTTTGAGCTTTTTCATATGTAGGAGAAGAGCTAGCTCCGACGTAAGTCTCAAGTAGTTCAACGCCTTGGAAATTGAAAAATTCTATACCTTTTTTACCAACAGCTCTTAGTCTAACTTTGATCTTTTTGGCTTTTAGCTCATCGATCATGCGCCTAACTGTCTTTATAGTCTGGACATTAAAGCCACCGCAAAGCCCTTTATCAGCGGTAACAAATATAATATCAACCTTTTCTACACTCTTTGTTGTATTAAAAAATTTACTCTCAGTCATAACTGAAGCATATTGATTGATCTTATAAGCTATCTCTGATAAAACCTCATTGATCTTAAGTGCGTAAACTCTAGAGTAGCGTGCAGCTTCTTCAGCTTTGCGAAGCTTTGCTGTTGAGACAAGTTTCATCGCACGCGTCGTCTTTTGAGTGTTCTGGACGCTCTTAATCTTTCGTTTTATATCTTTTAAATTTGACATATCTTAGCCCTAGTTAGCGGCAAAAGTCGCTTTAAAATCTTTCAACGCTTTATGTAAAATTTCTTCTACTTCTTTATCAAGAACCTTTTTAGTTCTGATCTGCTCAAAAATTTCAGGGTATTTTGCCTCGATATATGGATATAGCTCTGCTTCAAATTTTGTTACATTTGTAGTTGCAACGTCATCTAAATAACCCTTAGCACCAGCAAATATAATAACTACTTGATTCTCAACTGGAAGCGGAGAATATGGAGGTTGTTTTAGTACTTCAACCATCTTTTGACCACGCTCTAGTTGTTTTCTCGAACTCTCGTCAAGGTCGCTTGCAAATTGAGCAAACGCTTGTAGTTCGCGGTATTGAGCAAGGTCTAGTCTTAGTGTACCAGAAACTTGTTTGATAGCTTTGATCTGAGCCGCACCACCAACACGAGATACAGAAAGACCAACGTTGATCGCTGGACGGATACCTGAGTTAAATAGGTCACTCTCAAGGAAAATTTGACCATCTGTAATAGAAATAACGTTTGTTGGAATATAAGCTGAAACGTCTCCTGCTTGAGTCTCAATAATAGGTAGAGCTGTTAAAGATCCCGCACCTAGTGCGTCATTTAGCTTACTTGCTCTTTCTAGAAGTCTTGAGTGAAGATAGAAAACGTCGCCCGGATAAGCTTCACGGCCTGGTGGTCTTCTTAAGATCAAAGACATCTCACGGTAAGCAACCGCGTGTTTTGACAAGTCATCATAGATTATTAGCGCGTGGCGAGAGTTATCTCTAAAATATTCACCCATTGTTACACCAGCATAAGGAGCAAGGTATTGAAGCGCAGCTGCATCGCTAGCACCAGCATTTACAACTATCGTATAGTCCATAGCGCCATACTCTTCAAGTTTTTTAACGACTTGAGCAACGGTTGATTGTTTTTGACCGATAGCTACATAGATACAAATGACATCTTGACCTTTTTGGTTGATAATAGTATCGATAGCAACTGTTGTTTTTCCAGTTTGGCGATCACCGATAATAAGCTCTCTTTGACCTCTACCGATTGGCACAAGTGCGTCAATCGCTTTGATACCTGTTTGAAGTGGCTCATGAACGCTCTTTCTAGCCATAATACCTTTTGCTTTTTCTTCAACAAAGCGAGATTCGGTAGCTTCAATTGGGCCTTTTGCGTCGATTGGCTCACCTAGTGAATTTACAACACGACCGATCAATGCATCGCCAACTGGAACGCGTAGAAGTTTTTTAAGTCTTTTTACAGAACTTCCTTCTGTGATACCGCTAGTTTTTCCAAGGATAACTATACCAACACTGCTCTCTTCAAGGTTAAGAGCCATACCCTTTTCGCCGCTTTCAAACTCAACCATTTCGCCAGCCATAACGTTTTTCAAACCATAAACGTTAGCAACGCCATCAGCGACTGAGATGACTTTACCGGTCTCTTCTATATCAACACTTAAATCAAAATTTTCGATACGCTCTTTGATTATCGTGCTAATTTCGTCAGCTTTAATTTTTACACTCACGCTTTCACTCCTTTTTAAATTGCTTTTAATATATATTCACTCATTTGACTTTTTAGTCTGTCGATAGAGAAATTTACCTCGACACCTAAATCATCTAACTCAACTTTTACGCCGTTGTAATAGCTCTTTGAGCCATCAAGCTTGATCTTAGAGTTAAATTTCTTAGAGAAATTCTCTTCTAGAGCTTTTAACTGATCAGCGTTTAGATCAAAATTTCCAATGATCTCGCCACGATATGTATTTTCAAGTAGAGACTGCTCTATCTTCATCTCGTTTAATATCGCTGGGATAAGCTCTAGTCTTTTGTTTGCGCCAAGAAGCTTAATAAAATTTGCAAATTTAGCATCTTGATTTTTAACCAAAGATAGTACAAATTCAACCTTTTGTGAAGCCTTTAAAGTAGGCAAACTTATAATGCTTTTAAATTTATCGCTAGCAAAAGCTGCTGCCAGCTCTGATAAATTTTCAACAAATACATTAAGTTCATTTGATTTTACGTCGCTTAAGATCGCTTTTACGTATTTTTTAGCTACTACTTCATTCATTAGCTAACCTTTTTAAGTATGATATTTACAAGCTCTTTTTGATCGACTTTTAGGCTATCACTTGAGAAAATGTCGCTCAAAATTTCATTTACAACGCCTTTTGTCATCTTGCGCTCTTCAAATTCTTTTTGCTCTTTGTAACTCTTTTGAAGATTTGTTATATCATTTTGAGCATCACTTTTAACCTTAGCAGCTAAATTTAAAGCCTCTTTTTTAGCAGTTTCGATTAGAGCGTTTGCGTTTTGCTTAGCCTCTTCTACACGCTTTAAAACGTCATCTTTTTTAGCTTTTGACTCACGAAGCTTCTCTTGGATGCTCTCAAGCTTATTTGCAATCCTATCAATCCTACTTTGATAAAGAGCTTTTAGTGGCTTAGCAGCAAAATAGACCAAAATAGCAAAGAAAAGTAAGAAGTTTAGCGTTCTCTCGACTATGTCGTAGTTTGTTCCACCATGCTCGCTAGCGTATGCTAAAAATGGAAGTGCTAGAAAAAATAAAATTTTTATCTTCATAAAATTCCTTTAAATTTTAGAGAGCTTGGCATTTAAAGCCGCTCTAAGTTCAGGTAGTTTAGCTGATAGATCTGCCTTTAAGTTATCTTTCTGAGAGCTTAGAGCATTTAAAAATTCATTATAATTAGCCTCTAAACTACTCTTTACGGCATTTACTTCTTTTAAAGACTCTTCTTTTGCCAAATTTAAGGCTTCTTGCCTTATTTTATTGGCCTCAGTCCTTGCGTTTAATATAATCTCTTCAATCTCTTTTTCATGAACACTTAGATCACTTGCATTTTTACTAGTACTCTCTTCATCATTTTTTATAGAGGCATTTCTGTCATCTATAAATTTGAGCATTGGCTTATAAAGCAAGGAATTCAAAATAGCGATCAATACTAAGAAAACGACAGCCGTTAAAAGCATCAATGGCACATCTATTTCTAACATCCACTCTCCTTATTTTATCATTAAGTTTTATTTAATATTCAAATTAAAGTCTGATTTTACAATAAATTACTAAAAATAAAAATAAATTTGTAATTCTATTTTAGCCTAGCAATAAATTCTTCTACCTGTGAAATATTATTAAATTCTAAAACTAGATTGCTAGATTTTACTTTTGTCTTTATCTTTAAATTTTTAAAAATTTCTTGTAAATTTGATAGTTTTTTACTCATTTCCTCAGAAATTTTTGTTTTTTTGTCTTTTATCTCTTCCTTGTTTTTTATCTTTTTTACTAAAATTTCTGTGTCTCTAACGCTTAACTTTTGACCGATGATCGTATCAACAACCATCTTTTCTTCTTCGGTGCTAAGCCCAACTATAACTTTAGCGTGGCCTTGCGTGAGTTTATCTTCTTGTAAAAGTTTTTGCGTATAGTCGCTAAGAAGTAAAAGCCTCATCGTATTTGTTATTTGTGTTCTACTTTTATGAATGATGTTTGCCAAGCCATCCTGTGTGATCTTATACTCATTTATGAGCTCTTTATACGACTTTGCAAGTTCGATCGGATTTAAATTTTCACGTTGAATATTTTCGATAAGTGCAAGCTCTCTTAAATTTTGAGACTTGATGTCAGCGATGATCGCCTTTATCTTGCTTGCTCCAAGCATCTTTGTAGCGCGGTATCTGCGCTCACCAGCTATTAACATATAGCCATCATCTTTTTTGATGACGATTATTGGCTGGATCAGTCCGTGCCTTTTAATACTGGCACTTAGCTCTTTTAAAGCTTCCTCGTCAAAATGTGTTCTTGGCTGGTATGGGTTTGGTAAAATTTCATCTATATTTATCTCTTCGACTATCTCAGAGTCATTTAAATTTGCAATCTCTTTGCTGTAGGCTTGCTCTACATCTTCAAGTATCGCGCTAAGTCCTCGCCCTAATCCACCTTTTTTAGCCATTTTTTTCCTTATTTTTTAGTTTAAAATACAATATGCCAAATTTTGATATGCGATCGAGCCTGGTGATTTTATATCATAAAGTATCACTGGCTTACCAAAACTTGGGCTTTCAGCAAGTTTCACATTTCTTGGAACGACCACAAATTCCTCTTTGCCGTCCTTACTCTTAAAGAGCTTATTTTCAAAATGCTGCTTTAAATTAGCAATCGTCTCTTTTGAGAGATTATTTTGCGAACTAAACATAGTTGGCAAAAAGCCTTTTATATTTAGCTTTGGATTTATCGTTTTTTTGATGATCTTAACCGTATTTAAAATTTGAGCTAAGCCCTCAAGTGCGTAAAATTCACATTGAATCGGGATGATAACACTATCACTTGCACTAAGAGCATTTATCGTGATGCTACCAAGTGCTGGAGGACTATCAATTATAATAAAATCATAGTCGTTTACAACTTCTGAAATTTTATTTTTAAGGATCAGTTTATAGTCCTTATTTTGATCGTTAAATTCTTGTTCAATACCGACAAGCCCTATATTTGACGGAGCTAAAAAAAGTGTTGGGATCTCAGTTTTTAACACGATTTGCGAGAGCTTTTTTCTATCTGTTAAGACGTGATAAATGTTAAACTCATAGTCACTTCTACTAAAGCCAAGTCCAGTTGTCGCGTTTGCTTGTGGATCGATGTCTATCAATAATACTTTTTTCTCAGCAACCGCCAGTGATGCGGCTAAATTTACGGCTGTTGTGGTCTTGCCAACGCCGCCTTTTTGATTAGCTATTGTTATTATCTCGCTCATCTTAAAGAATATACCTTTTCCCCATTTAGTAAGATCGCTCCATCATCACAAATTTCAGCATCCTGAAGCGAAACAGCTCTATTTGCAATATGCGTAATAAAACCTTTTGACTTGCAAAAGTCTATCCTAAATTTGCTAAAAATTGGCTTCCATAAAATCTTTTTATCAAGCATGCTAATAAAGCCCCAAACTAGCTCATCTACGCTAGTTTTTATATCCAAAATGCCCGCATTTTCAGGCGCGCTAGCTAAATTTATCCCCATGCCACAAATGTAAATTTCATCTACTTTATTTGTTAAAGTGCCACCTATCTTGCGCTCGTCCACATAAAAGTCATTTGGCCATTTTAACCAGCACTTTGAGCCAAGTTCGCTCAAGACTTCACGCATCAACATAGAAAAATATATTGAGATCGAAGGCGGTGGTATGTCGCTTGACAGCTCATCTTCACTTATGCAAAACGACATAAATAAATTTCCGCCAAGTCCCTCCCAGCTGTTGCCGCGGCTACCGACTCCTTTTGTTTGATTATACGCCACAACCATATACGGAGCTTTTATCTCGCCGTTTTTTAGGGCGTCTATCAAAAATTCCTGTGTCGAAGGCAGACTTTGAAAAAACTCTACTTTCAAATCACACCTTAAATTTATAGAAGTGATTTACCGGATTTTGTCCACCGCCGATGATAACCGCGTTTTTGATAGCGTTAAAGATATAATCATGCGCATTTTTTACGCTCTCTTTTAGGCTTTGGCCATTTGCTAAATTCGAAGCGATCGCGCTTGATAGCGAGCAGCCTGAGCCGTGAGTGGCAGTCGTTTTTATGCGCTCATCGCTAAAAATTTCATACTCGTTGCCATCATAAAATATATCAAGTGACTTGCCATCAAGTTCGCCACACTTTAGATAAACACTCTTTGTGCCAAATTTCAAAAGCTCCTTGCAAGCCTCTTTTAGCTCGCTCTCGCCCTTTAGCTCATGCTTTAAAATTTCGCGCGCTTCAAAGATATTTGGCGTGATTACGCTTGCAAGTGGGAAAAGCTCCTCCACGATCGCGTCTTTTGCCGAGCCCTCTAGCCAGATGTCGCCATTTTTACAGCTCATAACTGGGTCAAGCACTACTGGTGGTAAATTTTTGATCTCTCTTAGCGTTTTTGCGACGCATTTTATGATCTCAACGCTTGGGACAACGCCTATTTTTATCACATCAACTTTTATATCATCAAATATCGCCTTGATCTGATCCTCAATGAGCTTAGTATCAACTAGCTGCATGCCAAATATGCCCTTTGTATTTTGAGCAGTGACCGCCGTAATCGCTCCCATCGCATATACGCCGTGTGCTATAAATACCTTTATATCAGCTAAAACTCCAGCTCCGCCACTTGGATCAACCCCTGCTATACTTAACGCATTTTTCATAACCGCTCCTTTAAATTTATTTTAATTCATCGCCAACGCTAAGGCGCTTACCATTTATATAGGCTTTTGCGTTTGTTGGCTTTTTGCTTGGCTCTTGAAGCTCGTAAATTTTGACCGCCCCACCCTTGCAAGCAACCACGATGTGGTCCTTTTCTATGCTTAAAATTTCTCCGCTTTTGCCACTTTTTTCGCTTAGCTCAAGCGATAAAATTTTTAGCCCACTTGCCAGATAAAGCCCTGGCCAAGGTGTGAGCGCGCGAAATTTATTATAAATTTGCCCCGCCTCTTCATCAAAGCTAAAAAGCCCGTCGCTTTTACTTATCTTTTTGCAGTGCGAGGCCTGCGTGTTGTCTTGCTTTTGTGGCTTTAAATTTTCAAAATTTTTAAGCACTTTTACGATTAGCTCGCCGCCAAGCTCGCCTAGCTCACTAAAAAGCTCGCTTGACATCTTATTTTCGCAAGGCGTGTAGATGAAGTCTAGCATATCGCCAGTGTCAAGCCCAGCATCCATTAGCATAGCTGTGACGCCAGTTTGCTTCTCGCCTGCTAGGATCGCGCTTTGAATGGGGCTAGCACCTCTATATTTTGGCAAGATAGAAGCGTGTAAATTTATGCAAGGCGCGATATCAAGCACGCTTTGCGGCAAAATTTTACCGTATGCGGCAACCACGATAAATTTAGGCTCAAATGCCTTTAGCTCGGCAACAACCGCCTCATCTTTTAGTGTATTTGGAGTAAGGACAGGCACTCCTGCTAGCTCGTTTTGCGCGTAAATTTTTACCTCGCTTGGAGTTAAAATTTGCTTTCTACCAACCGGCTTATCAGGCTGGGTAAAGACTGCTTTTATATTAAAGCCAGCCTCTTTTAGATGCCTAAGTATCCTAACAGCATAATCAGGCGTACCCATAAAAACTACATTCATCACTTTCCTTTAAATTTCAACGACTTTTATTTTGATCTACGTTTTTACTGCCAGTCAGCCAAGAGGCGCATGGATCTTCTTGCCAGTCAATCTTTTGAAATATCAAACTTCCTAGCTCATTAATGCTAACTTTGCCACTACGATCAAGATCCAGCCTCTTAAATTCCTCACTAGTGCATAGATCTGGTGCTATTTTTAGCGCTGATGGCACTTTGCAGGACGTCCACTCATCTAAATTTAGCATGCTGTCACGATCTATGTCATTGTAATCCAAAAACATATACGCCGGATCCGCTGGATCACAGCTATATGCGCTAAAGCAAAATAGCATAATGCAAAAAATTTTCTTCATTTTATACTCTTAAAAATCTATGCCCAAAGCACTAAAAAGTTGCAACTCAAAGCTCTTTTTTTAGTAGCTCAAGCAGTGCAAATTTAAGCTCATCGATGTTCTCATTTGTCGCTGATGAGATCGGCAAAATGAAATATGGTTTTGAATGATCAAAGCTGAGTAAATCTTGTTTGTAGATAAATTTACCGTTTTGCTCTAGTTTTAGCTTTAAAAATTTCATAAATTCTTTTATATTTTCATCTAAATTTTCCGCCGCATCGACTCTGGTGATCGCGATAGCATAGTCCCTGCTGGCAAGCACGCTTGAAAATTTAGCAACTTCTTCTTTTAGCACACTAAACTGCTCGCTCATACCTCTATAATTTGCTCCATCTATCATGAAAAGTAAAATTTTATTTCGCTCGATATGCTTTAGAAATTTAACGCCCAAACCGCGTCCATCGCTAGCTCCCTCGATTATACCAGGGATATCAGCCATGACAAAGCCGCTAAACTCATCGACCTCGACAAGGCCAAGCTTTGGTGTAAGCGTCGTAAATTCGTAGTTTGCGATCTGTGGTTTGGCATTTGATACTGTTGAAATAAGAGTTGATTTACCAACATTTGGAAAGCCCACCAAACCAACATCAGCAATGAGCTTTAACTCGAGCCTTACTTCAATGCTCTCTTCAGGCATACCTTTTTGTGCGTATTCTGGAGCTTGGTTGATAGAGCTTTTAAAGTGAAAATTTCCGAGTCCGCCTTTACCGCCCTTTAAAAATAGCGTCTTTTGACCCTCGCTAACTATATCACAGAGTAGTTCATTTGTCTGTGCATCATAAACGGCTGTACCAGGAGGGACTATGAGTTCTAAATTTTCGCCCTTTTTACCAGTCATTCGCTTGCCCATGCCAGCTTCACCATTGCCAGCCTTCATGGCTCTTTTGCCCTTATAATTTGCTAAAGTATGGGTGTTGTTGTCACAAACAAAATAAACATCTCCGCCATCTCCGCCATCTCCGCCATCAGGACCACCTAAAATGACGTGTTTTTCACGGCGAAAACTCACAGCTCCAGCTCCACCATGCCCCGAACTTAGAGTCAATTTTGCACTATCTATAAACATTTTTTACCTTAAATTTATCTATTTTTTTTATTTTTAAATTTGGGCTGGATTATATCTTTTAAATAATTAAAATTTGTTTTTTATTAAATCTCATCAATATGAAAGCTGCTTTTATGATAGAATTAGCCCAAAACTAACTCAAGGAATAAAATTTTGCAAATTCTGCTTTACAATGTAACAACTGCATTAAAAATAGGTGGTGTTGAGACTTTTTATTATTCTGTGGCTAAAGAGCTTATGAAAGACCATAAAGTCACTATTTGTACTGGACAAGGTAAATTTGTACCAGCCTTTTTAAAAGAAAGCAATATTGATATAAAAATGTTTGACTTTTATCCAAGAGAGAAGATTTTAAAACTAGGCAATAGATTTAGGAAATTTGTTGAGAGAGTTAGTTTTTATTTTAATGCTAGAAAATTTTTGAAGTCTCAAAAATTTGATGTTTTAGTTATTCATAAACCATTTGATTTTTTTGTAGCATACATACTTAAAAAACATGATAAAAATTTAAAGATCATATTTGTAAGTGGTGGAGAGGATTTTTATTTTTTTGATCGCTTTTTTGTTAAATTTATTGACAAAATCATTAGTGTGAGTGACGCAAATGCTGACATCTTACGAAAAAGATATGGCAGAGAGATAAAAGTAGTTTATAATGGTGTAGATAAAGAGAAGTTTTATCCAGATGCATCACTAAAAGAAAAAATAAGAGAGAAATTTGACGTAAAGAGTGATGAAATTTTGATAGGAAGCGTTGGTAGAGTAGTTGGCTGGAAAGGCTTTGGCATGATGGTGAAAAATATAGACAAGATCAAAAACGCTAAATTTATGCTTGTTGGCGATGGTGAAAATTTACAATGTCTAAGAGAGCTAGCAAGCAAACTTAATGTAAGTCAAAAGGTCATTTTTGTCGGCGCTATCGGGCATGATGAGTTAAATCAGTATTATAACGCCTGCGACGTCTATCTGCAGCCAAGCATTGGTCATGAGGCTTTTGGTATAACCGTAATTGAAGCCTTGTCTGCCAATAAACCTTGTGTAGTTAGCATAAATGGCGGCATGAAAGAAATAATAAAAGACGGAGTAAATGGGTATAAATTTAAAATTTCTGATGAAAGTGACATGATAGAAAAGATAAATTTAACGCTAGAAAATATAGAAAATTTAAGACCAAGAGAGAGCATAAAAAGTATGTACGAGTGGTCAAAATTTGCACAGGAACTAGTTGAATTATGAAAAAAGTAGCTTATGTAAGTAATTTTTATGCCATACCTCCGCTCAAGGGTGCTGCTGTTCAGACTTGGACAAATGAAGTAGCAAAGAGGCTTTGGTTTTATGAGCCTCACACTATTTGCATAGATGATGAATTTTTACCATTAAAAGAATATAGAGATGGTGTTTATCATCACAGAATTCGTCTTTCAAAAATTTATAAAAGAATTTTTCAAAAGATATTAGGCTGGGACGTCTACTCTTATAATGATAGAGTTTTCAATGAGATAAAAAAAATAAATCCTGATATTGTGCATTTTCAAAACTATCATAATGGTGTAGAGAAGTTAGCAAAAAAGATAAAACTTGGAATAAAGATATAAAAGTGATCCTTCACCTGCATAATTTTTATGATTTTAAAAATAAAAATTTTGATAAGCTTGATGCCGTTATAACTTGTAGTGATTTTCTTATGAAGAATTTTGAAGGTCTACCAAATGCAAAAATTTATAAAGTTATAAAAAATGGTGTAGATATAGATAAATTTAAAAAAATAAATTTTAAAAAAGATAAAAAAATTATTATTGGTTTTGTGGGAAGAATAGTTAGCCAAAAAAATGTTGAATATATGATCGAACTAGCAAGAGAATTTAAAAATTTACCTAAGTACAATTTTAAAATAATAGGTGAAATAATTAAAAGAAAAGATAATTATGAATACTACAAAAGTCTTGTTAAAAAGATAAAAGAATACAATCTAAACAATATAGAATTTCTTGACAATATCTCACCAGATAAAGTTCACGCCGCATATAATGACTTTGACTTTACAATCATCCCTTTAAATGACAAAGAGTCGTTTTGTATGGTTGGCATAGAGGCCATGAGCTGTGAGAGTTTTGTTATAGCAAGAGCAGGTGGTGGTAGTAAAGAGTATATGCTGGATGGTGAAAATTGTAAGCTTTTTGAGTTTGAGAATTTTGCTAAAAATATAAAGGGGTATATTTTAAATTTAAAGGATTCGGATAAATTAAAAATTATTACAAACGCTAGAAAAATGTGTGAAGAGAATTTTTCCTGGGATAAAATTACTGATGATGTACAAAAAATTTATGAAGAAGTTTTAAATGATAATTCGAAATAAGCCAAAATTAATAATATTTTTAAAAAGAGCTATTTTATTTTTCTTATCTCTTTTTTTGATAGGTCAATATAACGAACATATTACTGCTGTGAAGAATTTAGGTATATATTTGGCTCTATTTTCAACTATGATTCTTTTTATTATTAATACTAAAAATACATTAGAAAATATAAAAAATAATATAAAAAACAATAAAACTATATTGCTGCTTTTTATTTTGCTAAATTTATATGTTTTTGGAATATCAATTTTTCCTTATGACACTACCCAGAATTCATTTTTTTCAGCATTTAGTGAATTTAAACGAGCTTTTGTATTTATTTTTATTATTCTCCTTTGGCATGATGGTAGTTATAAAAATTCAAAATGGTTGTTTTTTGCCATGGTTGTAGCTTTAAGTTTAGACAATTTACATTTTTTTGTAAAAGGAATAGAAGAATATACTCTCTTAAATTTACAAGACCCGCAGCTGGTTCGGCAGCCTATAGACAGATTTTATTCAAGTTTCTTTGATAATTTATTCATTTTTTCTTTGATATCACTATTTTATATAAAAAATAATTTTTATAAATTTTTTATTACTATTTTTAATATCATCATTGGCTTAATTTTTATTTTACTTACAGGAGCAAGAGGTTCATGGCTTGCACTTGCTTTGAGCTTAGTAGTTATGTTGATTTTAATATCTAAGAAGGAAAAAATTGATCTTTTTAATAAAAAAGTTATAATAATTTGCTCAATTTTACTTGTTGCCTCTGCTTGCATCTACTATAACTCCACGCTTTTGCAATTTAAGATTTCACAAGGATTTTATACTTCTGGTAGAGTAGATATTTTAACAAAAAGATTACCGCTTCTTTTTAGCTCTGATAGAGCTTATATAGGCATAGGTTTTGGTGGTAAGCAATATACTAAATTTTTAAATGATAAAAATATTAACAATGACGACCTTGGCCCAACTGGTATAGGTGCTGACGGAACCAAGTACCCACATCATGACGAGCCAGTATTTATTGGTCAGTATTATCATTACGGTGTAGTAGGTACTGCTTTTTTTGTTGCGCTTGTTTTTTATATGCTTTTTGTTTCCTTTAAAAGGTATTTGTCAAACAACAAATTTTATATAGCAATATTTGGAAGCATACTTTGCACTTATATATTTAGAGGACTATTTGAGACCATATACTTTACTCATCTTTATGTAATGCTTGGTCTTTTTATAGTGTTTTGTGCAAAGACAAGGAGTGATTTATGAAACTATTTTACATATATCCAGAACAAATTCCGCAAGGCAATGCAAGAGAGATAGCAATTCTAAATACATTTTTTGAGCTTAGCAATATCTGTGATGCTAAGTTAGTCTTACCACAAGCCCCTTTAAATTTAAATGAGGTAAATGAGAAATTTTCTTTAAAATTAAAAGCTAATGACATATTGTTTGTAAGAAAAAGGATTTTATTTTTAAAAAGTAATAAAATTTTTAACTTTTTTCTAAAAAAAATAATAAATAACGACTCAAATAAAGATGCAATATTTTACACAAGGCATTTAAAGATAGCTAAATTTTTACTAGAAAATAAAATACCCGATCAAAAGGTTGTATTTGAAGCGCATGAGTGTTTTACTTTGGGCAACAAAGCACTTTATGATATGGAAAAAGAGATACTAAAAAATTCTGATTTTGTCTTTTCGCATAATAGCAGTACACTAAATGAGCTTAGAAAATTTTTTGGCTTACAAATAGCAAAATCGGCAGTTGTTTATAACGGTTGCAAGCAAGATTATGATTTTAAGAAGAAAGATTTTGATTTTTCAAGTATAAACTATTATGGCTCATTCTTGTTATGGAAAGGCCTTGATTTGATGCTGGATTTTGCTTTAAAAACTAGGATAAAACTCGAGCTGTATGGTAAGAATAGTGGAAATAGTTTTATAAATTTAAAAAATACTCTTAAAGAAAGAAAGATCGAAGATCTAGTATGCTTTGAAGGGGTGTTGCCTCAAAATGAGGTTGTAAAAAGCCTCATTGAAAACAATACAATTTTGATAATACCTAGTGTAAAAAGTGCTTATTCTCTTTATAGTACTCCACTAAAGCTTTTTGAGTATATGGCAAACTCAAACGTTGTCTTAGCTCCAAATTTTCCGCCAGTTGCTGAAATAGTAAAAGATGGCAAAAATGGTTTCTTGTATGAAGCAGGAGATGAAAAAAGTTTAGAAGAAAAATTTAACTATATAAAGACATTAAGTAATGATGAGCTAAATAAAATTTCAAAAAATGCTTATGAAAGTATAAGTGAAAATACTTGGAAAAATAGAGCTAGAAAAATAATCAAAGAATTAGAAAAGATAAATTAAATTTTTGAGTGGATTTAAAAGAAAAAGGGGCTTTCGCCCCAAGGATTATGCAGCTGGATAAACAGATACTTTTTTTCTGTTTTTATCAAGTCTTTCAAATTTTACAAAGCCATCGACTAATGCAAAAATTGTGTGATCTTTGCCAAGACCTACGTTATTTCCAGCGTGAGTTGCTGTTCCTCTTTGGCGGATGATTATATTTCCAGCACGAACGAACTCACCACCAAATTTCTTAACACCTAATCGGCGTCCAATACTATCACGGTTATTTTGGGTTGAACCCTGACCTTTTTTGTGTGCCATATCTTATCTCCTTAAGCTGCGATACTTACGACTTTTACACGTGTAAATTGTCTTCTAAAGCCGCGTTTTAGTTTTGAGTCTTTACGTCTGCGTTTTTTGTAGATAACTACTTTTTTGTCTTTGCCTTCATTAACGACCTCAAGAACAACTTTTGCACCCTTCACAAATGGCGCACCTACCTTTACTTCGCCGTCATTTACAGCCAAAACTTCTGTAATCTCAACGGTTGATTTAGCTTCAGCACTAAAGTGATCTAGTTTAAGGTACTCGCCCTCACTAACACGATATTGCTTACCGCCATGCTTAAATATAGCGTATTTTGACATACTCTACCTTTCTAAAATTTGGTAAGACCAAAAAGCACTTTTTTTTGCAAAAGATTTATGGAGCTTTGTTGGTTGTAAGGTGTGAATGTTAGCTAAAAGTTTATAAATTCTACTTTAATGCCCCTGATTTTATGATCTCATCGGCTAAATTTTTAATCATCGCATCGTGATCCAGAAAAAATGTCTTATCATTTGGCAAATATGGCTGATATATCAGTGTTTTGACTACTGGCGCATTTAAAATCACATTTATCAGTTCAAACTCAGGCGGTAAAGTAAGGTAAAGTTTTAGCTTAGGAATTTTGTCTTGAAAGAGCCTTTGCGCGTAAAATTTACTAAAATTTTCATTCTTTGGAAGCTTGATCTCTTTAAAGAGCTCAAACGGTAAAAAGTAGCGTGCCAAAGCGTGAAGTCCGTGTGCGAAAATGTAGAGGCATTTTTCAAATTTAGGTGCATCTGTCCTACCAAATGTAGAGCAAAATTTCTGCAAATGCTCACTCATAGCGGCCGTATCTTTTTCATACAAGGCAAGCACAAATTTAATCGCCTCTCTTTCGTTTGTTGGCTTTTTAGACTCTGCAAAAGTACGGGCTTTTTCTAAGGCAGGGGTAAGTAAATTTTCATCTTGCCAAAGCATCGCCGTGAGCAAATCATGCATCACGCATAGAAATTTATAGCCGTTTTTGCTAGGTGGTAGGCCTTTTGGAAATATCCTTGCCATACTATCTGTGTCACCACAAGCGATAGCAAAAAATGCTGGGATGAGCTTCTCACACTGGTCATATCCGCCGCTACATCCTGGGAGTAAATTTAGCTTAGCGTATTGAAAAATGAGATCATTTAGTACCTCGGCGTCGCCCTCATTTAGGCACTTTTCAAGGTAAAAGTTGTAGCGTCTAGCTCTTGAAAAAGAGAGTAATCGTATGAGCTCACATAAAAAGTCGTATTCGTTTAAATTTTTCTCTTTTATTTGGGTGTAAATGCTTACATATTCGTCTAAAAGTAGCTCTTCGTCGCTTTTTGGTAGTTTTTTGGCTTTAAAAATGTTAAATAAGCCTTCTAAAAATGACATCTTGTTTGCCCTTTATTTTTGCTAATTTTAGCCAAAAACGCCTAATTTTCCACGTGCAAAAAGTGGCTTTAGCGGATAGTTTAACCGCATTTTGGCTATAATCGCCCCAAATTTAAGCAAGCTTAGGATAAAGATGGCAGGCGAAGATCAGGAAAAAACCGAAGAAGCGACCCCCAAAAAGATAGAAGATGCCAAAAAAGACGGCAACGTTCCCAAAAGTCAGGACCTGGCTGGGTTCGTGACCCTTGTCATCGCTATTGGCGTACTACTTGCAATGCTAAATTTTATGAAAGAACAGATCATCTCACTTTATATCTATTACTCAAAATTTATCGGTCAGCCACTTACCTTGCCAACTGTAAAAATGATCGTCGTAAATACCTTTGCAAGGTCGCTTCTTATGATACTTCCGGTTTGTATCTGTGTGGCGATCGCTGGTGTCATCGCAAATGTAATGCAGTTTGGATTTATCTTTACCACAAAGCCTATAATGCCAAATTTTGGCAAGATAAACCCACTAAAAGGGCTAAAAAATTTATTCTCGATGAAAAAAGTGATAGATAGCATTAAGATCGTGCTAAAAGTTAGCATCGTCTTTGGTGTTGGATTTTACTTTTTTTTACAATTTATAAAGGAGCTACCGCACACGCTCTTTTTTTCTATGTTTGATCAGCTTGCTTGGCTAAAAGAAAAGCTCATTATCCTAGTTAGCGTTATGCTTTTTATACTTTTCGTGATCGGACTTATCGACCTTCTCATTGTGCGTTTTCAATATTTTAAAGACCTTCGTATGAGCAAGCAAGAGATAAAAGATGAGTATAAGCAAATGGAAGGAGATCCTCAGGTAAAAGGCAGAATTCGTCAAGCGCAAATGCGTGCAGCCAAGCGTCGAATGATGCAAAATATCCCACAAGCTGACGTAGTCATCACAAACCCTACTCACTACGCCGTGGCGATAAGATATGATAAAAGCCGCGACGAGGCACCGATAATACTTGCCAAAGGTGTTGATTTTTTAGCACTGCAAATCAAAAAAATAGCCGTTGAAAATGGTGTGCAAATTTATGAAAATCCACCACTCGCAAGAGAACTTTATAAAATTTGTGAAGTCGATGATACGATACCAGCACATCTTTTTAGGGCCGTGGCTGAAGTGCTAAGCTTCGTTTATATGAGCAATAAACAAAAATTTAAAGATAAGCTTTGATAAATTCTGCTCTTGCCACTAGAAATTACTAGTAGCAAGAGAATTTATCTATTATAGATATCCAAAAGCAGTTGCAAAAATATAGCCAAATATACAAGAGGATATAACACCAATAAGACCCGGAATGATAAAGCTGTGATTGATAACAAATTTACCAATATGTGTCGTACCGCTTCTATCAAACTGAATAGCCGCAAGGTCGCTTGGATATGTTGGCAGGATGTAGTATCCGTAGCAAGCTGGTGCAAAGGCTAGAATGATAGCAGGATTAACATCAATATTTAATGCTAATGGCACAAATGCAACCAAGGCCGCAGCTTGAGAATTTACAAATTTTGAGATAATCAAGAGCATAACCGCATAAGTCCAAGGGTGCTCTTTTACGATGCTTCCTAGCGCCTCTTTCATCATCGGAGTATGCACTGCAAACATAGTCTCAGCCATCCAAGAGATACCAAATACTGCAACAAGAGCGATCATGCCTGATCTAAATATCTCGTTTTTACCGATCTTGCTAGCATCTGTTGGTGTAAAGATTAAAATGATAGCGCCAGTTAAAAGCATGAAAATTTGGATAACATGAACCATACTTAGGCTTTTTGAAGATGCTTGTTTGTTACTTATATTGATGTAAGCACCTTGGAATTCTTCTTTTGCGCCTTTTTCATTTATATATGTCACTGCACCATCAGCCGTGCGAGTAAGAGTTTGATTTGCATCTTTGCCGATGATTTTGACTGATTGAGCTTTTTGATTAGCATTTAGCTTATCGTTTGCTACTTTTAACTCAGCCGCCTCTGTTTGGATGCTAGCATCTTTTATTTTTAAGGTTTTTAAGACTTTTTGTTCAGTTGGAAGGTTAGCTATTACTTGAACGACTGTTGCGTCTTTGTAAGTAGTCCAGCTTGGACGAAGATCTTTAAAATATCCAAGAAGCGCAACTACAAGGATAGAGCCTAAGAATATCCACATCGCAGCCCATTGGTAACCAGGAAGCTTTTTGCCTAAAAGTGTCGCACTATCGCCATAAACATATTTTTTAAACTCAGGATCTTGAAGCTTTGTTTGAAAGACTTCGTCTTTATCAAGATCTTTACCTCTAAACCAGCTAAAAATTCCTACCGCTAAAACGCCACAAAATGTTGATGGAATCGTAATCTTTAAAAGATCTAAATATCCATCAAAGCCAGCTAGGTGAGTTTTAGCATTAATAAGAAAGCTTGTAAGAGTTACAACAGCAACTGAAACTGGACTTGCGATGATACCCATTTGTGAGGCTATCGAGCTTGCTGCCATTGGACGCTCTGGACGGATACCATTTTTGATAGCGATATCATAAACGATAGGAAGCACAGTATAAACAACGTGTCCAGTGCCGCATAAAATAGTAAGCGTACATGTTACAAATGGAGCTAAGATACTTACATATTTTGGATTTTTTCTAAGTATGGTTTCTGCTATTTGAAGCATGACATCAAGACCGCCACTAGCTTGAAGTGTAGCACTTGCCACAACGACAGCAAGGATAGTTAGCATAACATCAATAGCTGGCTTACCAGGCTCGATATTAAATCCAAAAACGAGGACTATAAGACCGATACCGCCTAGCATACCAAGTGCGATACCGCCTTTTTTAGCTCCGTAGAACAAACAGATAAGGACGATGAGAAGCTGGATAGCAAACTGCATGCCTTCACTTAAATTCATGAGAAAATCCATGAAACCTCCTAAGTTAATATAAATTTAATCAAGATTATATCTCTTATGGATTTAGATTAAACTTATATTTTAAGGATGATTTGATACAAATATAACATTTTGATTAAGAAGGCTTATTCATGGTAAAATTTATAAGATTATCTCTTGCAAATTTTTTATTTGATCTTGAAGATTTTATTTGACTTAGAATATATAAGATAAAAATAGCATTGTTATATTTTAAATTTATTAATAATAAAAATTTATTTAAATTTTATAAATAACCTAGAAAAATAGCATAAAAACATTGTGAATACTAAATTTAATAGAACTAAGAGAAAGGGGTTAATATTTAAAGAAAGGTAATGGTGGTTAGAGGCAGAATCGAACTGCCGACACGCAGATTTTCAGTCTGCTGCTCTACCGACTGAGCTATCCAACCACCTGTTAAAGAAAGTCAGATTATACATGTTTAATATTTAAAGCAAGTTTAAAATACACACTTTTTTAAATAAAATAAGTTATGTTTTTCTATTTTGACTTGAAATATAAAAGAAATTCTACAAAGCAAATAATAAATTACGAGCTTAAATAAGCTTGTAATTTATTTTAGTGTATATGAAATCGGAAATCGCAGATAACGATCTTGTTTAGGCTTTGGAAACTCAGAACTTGCTCTTTGAATATTTTCTAAAGCACCATTATCAAGCGACTCAAACCCAGAGCTTTTGCTAACTTTAAGTTCATCTATGCTGCCGTCTTGCTTGAGTAAAAACCTAACTTCTACAACACCTTGATGCTTCATACGTCTAGCATTATTTGGGTAACTTTTATGCCTCTTAACCGCGATTATAACCTTCGTAAAATCTTCATCACCTTGCGAATTTGATAAATTTAGCTCAGGTGTTACATTTTGAACTGGAGCTGCAGCGATAGACTTGTTATTGGCTGGTAAATTTGTATTTACACTAGCTGGCGGTACAATAGGCTGCACTGGCTGAGCAATCACCGGTTCAGGTTTTGGTTCTATTTTTTTCTCTTTTTTAGGCTCTACTTTTTTTATTTCACGCTTTGGTTTTTCCACTTTTTTAGGTTCAGGTTTTGGTTCTGGCTTTGGCTCAGGTTTTGGTGGCTCTGGCGGTGGTGGTGGAGCTGGTGGAGTTGGCTCTGGGATAAGCATTTGCTCCGCTATTTGAGGTGCTGAGACTTGTGGCACTGGAGTAAATGAATTAAGAGCTATTTTTATCGGTTTTTGCTCTCCTATTTTTATCTCATCAAAATTATGTGAAAGCAAAAAATATACTGCTGCTCCATGCACTACAAGCGAAACAGCTAAGCCGCTGTAATTTGAAATTTTATTCAGAGATTGTTTGGATTGCAAAATTTTCGTGGCCCTTCTCTTTTAATATATCAATTACTTTGACAAAGCTATCAAATTTCGAATTTTTATCGCTTTTTAGTTCGATCAATGTCTTTATATCAACCGCATTTAGTTTATCTTTAAGTTCGTTCTCAGAAATTTCTACATCATCTATAAAAAATTTATTATCCTTATCAATTACTACGCTTACCTTTTTATCGTCCTCTTTGCTTTGCTCAGCACTGTTTGCACTTGGAAGATCAATAGCTATCTTGCCTTGAGCAATAAAAGTCGAAATACTAAGCACGATAGCAAGCAAAACAAGCATAATATCAATAAATGGGACAATATTTAACCCATCTTTTTTATTTAGACGCATTTTCAGCCTTGTATCTATTTAGCATTACATCTACTTTTCTGACAAAACCATTGTAAATCATCAAAGTTGGTATCGCCACAAGTAGTCCAAAAGCAGTTGCTTTTAGCGCAAGAGAGAGGCCGACCATTATGCTTTTAGTATCGATTCCGCCTGCCATTCCCATATCATAAAATGTGATCATAATACCAGCAACTGTACCAAGAAGTCCTACATATGGCGCATTTGAGTAGATAATGTAAAGTGTGGTTAAATTTTTGGTTAGTGCCTCTTCAAGCGCTTCGATACTTTTGTAGCCTTTTATATCAACGCGTGAATAAAAAATAATACGCTCAATCGTATACCAAAGTACAAAAAAACTCATAATGCCTAAAATCGCAATAATTACATGATCAATGTGATGTTTAATTAGCTCCATAATACCTTCTTACTTAGTAAAAATTTTTGCGTGATTATAGCTATATTGATAACCAATGTCAAATGTTTAGTAAAAATGTAATCAAATAAAAACTAAAAATTTTTAATTTTGTATGTATATATTTAATTATGTTTAGAATTTCAAAAATTTAATTTTTTTCTTAATAGCTCTATTTCAGCAATAACCATTTTTGGCGTAAGCTCCTTCATACAGGCATGTATTTTTATAGGACATACTCGCCTCATACATGGCATACACTCTAAATTTAAATGCACTATCTTTGCACTTTCGTCTTGCCATGGGTTAGTCTCTTTAAATTTAGTCGGTCCAAAAAGAGCCACAAGTGGCACTTTATAAGCAGCTGCGATATGCATAGGACCACTATCGTTTGTCAAAAAGATGCCATTTTTTATAGAACCTATAACCTCACAAAGCTCTTTTATGCTTGTTTTTCCGGCCAAATTTTCACATTTCATACCATTTTGTAAGAGCATTTGCTCGATTTCATTGCAAATTTCAAGCTCAGCTTTTGAGCCAGTGATCTTTACATCAAATTCATCTTTAAAGTGCAGTGCAACCTCTGCAAAATAGTGCGGATACCACCTTTTGGCACTTCCGTAGCTAGCACCTGGATTTAGCACGAGGAGCTTTTGCTCGCTTTTTTTAGCTTCATAGTAAATTTTTAGTTCGTTTGAAATTTCTTTTAAATTTAGGCTTTGCTTTATGAAATTTAGATATTTTTGCACCTGATGCAAGCTCTCGCTACTCTTTTTAAAGCAAAATTTTTGCGTTGCTTTTAGAAAAAATAGCAAAAATTTACTAGCAAATGAGCTTCTAAAACTAATAACGATATCAAATTTTCCAAGCTTGCTAGCCGTTTTTATAAGACTTAAATATCTTGAGTTTTGCTTTTTACTATCGTCAATGACTACTTTTTCGCACTTTGGATGTGATTTGTAAAGCTCACAAGCCACATAAGAGCCAAAAAATACAATATTTTTAGCATTTTTACTTAAATTTTCTATCGCTGCGCTCGCCATTACAGCATCTCCAAGCCAGGTTGGAAGCTCTATAAAAACTCTCACTTTTGCTCCAAATTTAGCACTTCGTTTATGATTTCAAGAGTTTTGCTTGCATTTTCTTCTATGCTAAATTTTTGCGAAAGTAAAAATGACTCCTCTTGCAGCTCTCTCATCATGTCATTGTCATTAAGCACCTGCTCCACTAGCTCCAGTATACTTTCATCATTTGGTTCACGCATAACAAAACGATTTTCTAAAATTTCAGCTGCCCCATTTTGAGCCGTTGTAAAGACAATATTTTTAAAGCTAAGTGCCTCTAGAACGACATTTGAAAATGGTTCATAGTGTGTTGGAAATATAAAAATATCGCTTGCTTCATAAAATTTTGCAGTCATTTTTTGCTCACCTGTAAAAAATGCATTTATTTTTAGCTTTTTTGCTAGCTTCTTATATGAATTTAAATTTTTATCTTTGCCTACTATTAGCGCATTTACTGGCGTTTTTAGCTTTGAGACAAGAAGCAAAAAGTCCTTTGCTCCTTTTCTTTTAAAGCCATTTCCGACAAAAAGCACAATTGGTAAATTATAATCAAGTCCAAATTCCTCGCATACGCTAAGTTTTGCTTCTCCTTTTTCTACCTTTTGTGGCAAATTTATACCGTTGTAAATGGTAACGATCTTTGACTCATCGACACCGTAAGCTGAAATAATTTGCTCTTTTATGTAGTTTGAATTTGCGATTATCTTTTTAGAATTTTTAAAGCAGCGTTTTTCTAGATATGGATAGACAAAATTTAGAGGATTAACCCACCAAAATGGCTTTGTGGCACGATAAATTTTATGCACGCCGTCCCCTGCTCTATAAATATCTGCGCAGCTCACTCGCTCCAAGCTAAAATATACCTCATCACTTTTTTTCTGGCGTTTTACCTGTGCGTTAAATCTCAAAGCCTTTTTCCATGATGAGATCCTAGCCTCTCCTAGATATGAGCGTATAGATGTGTCTATACCTACGTCTTTTAGGGCTTTGGTAAGCCTTCTTAAATAGCGTTCGGCACCACCGACTGCGTTTGGATTGATACGTAAAAAAACTATTTTTTTCATAACCTCAAAGCTTTTTGTTTTTGTGATTTTTTATTTGTAATGTCCGCCATAATATCAAAAATTTTTATAAATCAGCCTATTTTTTGCCTAAATTTCATAAAATTACGCAAAGGATAAAAATGAAAACACTTACGATTATTGACACTTTTGGTTTCTTTTTTAGGCTCTACTACGCCATGAGTGGACTTAAAAACCGTGAGGGCAAGCCAAGCGGTATGATTAGTGGCTTTGCAAATTTTATAGCAAGCCTCAAGGATGAATACCAAAGCGACTATCTCATCTTTGCTCTTGATAGCAAAGGTAAGACCTTACGTCACGAAATTTTAGGTGATTACAAAGCAAACAGAAACGAGCCGCCAGCTCAACTAAAAGAACAGCTTCCAGTTTGCATAGATATGATAGAAAAAATGGGACTTTACAGCCTTAGCCGTGAGGGCTACGAGGCCGATGATATCATCGCAAGTGCGGTTAAATTTTGTAAAGACAAAGATATATTTGTGCGAATAGTCACCCACGATAAAGACCTTTACCAACTCATAGAAGACGGCAAAGTGAGCATCTACAGCCCACAAAGCAAGATTGATCATGATAGCGCAAGCTGCTTTGAAAAGTATGGCGTCTATCCAGCTCAGGTAAGGGACTTTCTAGCGATCGCAGGCGATAGCTCGGACAACATCCCAGGCGTCAAAGGCATCGGTGCAGTGGGAGCTAAGAAGCTTTTGGCTGAGTATGGCAGTCTAGAGGGAATTTATGAAAATTTAGCCCTTCTTAGAAACGAGCGTACTAAAAATATGCTGGCAGCTGCAAAAGACGAAGCATTTTTGAGCAAAAAGCTGGCCACTTTATTTGATGACGCAGTTAGTTCATTTGATCTTGAACACTCTAAATTTCCAGAGCAAAATCCTCTGATAAATATCTCAGAAATTTTAAAAGAGTACGATCTAAATAGACTTCTTAAGAGCTTGCAAAAAGAGGAAAATGCTGAATTTAAGCTTGGCTTTAGAGCAAATTTACTCCTTGATGAGGCAAGCATCGAAAAACTACTTTCTAACATCACGCCAGAGACCATCGTCGCCTTCGACACCGAAACCACAGGCGTTGATAGCAGGAGTGCAAAGATCGTTGGCTTTAGCTTTTGCTTTAACGACGAGGACGCCTACTACGTGCCAGTGGCTCACAACTACCTTGGTGTGCCGCAGCAAGTCAGCCTAAAATTTGCCACTTGGGCGATAGAACAAATTTACAAAGGCTGCGTGATCGGACAAAATTTAAAATATGACTTTGAGATCGTGAAAAACAACCTAGGTCTAAATCCCCCAGCAAATTTTAAAGACACAATGATCCTTGCTTGGCTTAGCGATCCAAACTCAAGTGTCGGCATGGACGCGCTAGCAAAGAGGCTTTATGACTACGACACGATCAAATTTGAAGACGTGGTCAAAAAGGGGCAAACTTTTGGCGATGTGCCACTAGAAAATGCTGCTAAATACGCGAGCGAGGACGCTTGGATAACGCTTAAATTTTATAAAACTTTTTTAAACACGCTTGATAAAAATTTACTAGCCCTTGCCGATACGCACGAGTTTCCTTTTATCCTCACGCTCTTTGACATGGAGCAAAACGGCATCAAGATAAATGAAGCTAAGATGCAAAAGCTCATCCTTGAAAACGATACCAAACTAAAGGCGCTAACAAGTGAAATTTACGAGCTAAGCGGCGAAAATTTCAATATAAACTCCGTAAAACAGCTTGGCGTCATACTTTTTGAGCATCTAAAACTCCCAACCAAAAAAAAGACAAAAACAGGATATAGCACCGATGAGAGCGTGCTAGCTGAGCTTACGGACGCTCATCCAGTGATAGAGAAAATTTTAGCTTACAGGGAGCTATATAAACTGCAAAGCACCTACTGCGAGCCACTTTTAGCACTTGCGAAAAAGGATGAGGGCTCACGAATTTACACGAGCTTTTTGCAAACTGGCACGAGCACTGGCAGGCTTTCAAGTAAAAATCCAAATTTACAAAATATCCCAGCTCGCGGCAGCCTCGCAAAGGACGTCAGAGAGTGCTTTGAGGCGCGTGAGGGATATAGTTTTGTGGGGCTTGACTACAGCCAGATCGAGCTTAGGCTGCTAGCTCACTTTAGCCGTGATCCAGCACTACTTGAGGCGTTTAAAAATGACGAGGATATCCACGCAAGGACGGCTATTAGCATATTTGGTAGCAGTGACGGGCAAAATAGAGCCGTGGCAAAAAGTATAAATTTTGGCCTCATTTACGGCATGGGCTCAAGCAAGCTGGCAAATCAAGTAAATATCACAAGAGCCGAGGCAAAAGAGTATATAGAGCGCTATTTTAAGGCATTTGCGACGATCAAAGAGTTTTTAGAGAGCATAAAAATTTCAGCCAAAAACGACGGCTTTGTGCAGACACTACTTGGCAGAAGGCGTTATTTTGACTTTAAAAGTGCCACACCTATGCAAATAGCCATGTTTGAGCGTGAGGCGGTAAATACAGTTTTTCAAGGCTCTGCGGCAGATCTAGTCAAGATGGCGATGGTAAAAGTTAGAGCAAATTTAGATGAAAACGCGAGAATGTTGCTTCAGATCCACGACGAGCTGATCTTTGAAGTAAAAGACGAATTTGCACAGGAATTTGGTAGGGCGACACAAAAGACGATGGAGGAAATTTACACGCTAAATGTGCCACTTAAAACATCGCTAAATATCGCCAAAAATTGGGGCGAGCTGAAATAAACGGATAAATTTTGCTGGAGTTTTTAATATGATTAACTCCTACTTTACACTTAAAAATAAAGTTGTAATTTATCACTATATCTTTGGACTTTTATACTTTTGCAGAAAGCAAATGGTATCAGTCAAATAAGCCAGCAAGCAGCCCAACGCGTAACATACGATGTCGCTAACGTCAAATGTTCCGCCAAAGACTATGCGTATTATTAAATTATGAATATCTAAAATTTCAAGCATTTTAAAGTATTGTAAAATTTCTATAAATAGCGAGAAGATAAATATTTCAAATGCTAAAATTTTTGGTGTAGTTTTAAACACAGCTCGTCCAAATGCGTAAAGCATCACCGTAACTAGCACATCACCCAAATAATGGCGCACGAAGCCACCTTTGACAAAAACTGCGATAAAAATTTCGATTGCCAAAATCACGATTGCCACGAGCAAAAAGAACAATCTAGCTCGCAAGCTATGTCTCATTTTCTCGTATTGAAAAGATTTGTATATTTTTCGTTTTACTTGCATTTTTTTATTTATTTGAAATTTTACTTTTTTACAAATTAGAAATGATATCCATACCATCTTTAAAGCCAGGATTATACTGGATATATTTTTCGCCCACAAATGTATTTATAACTTCTACCTTATGCTCGTTAAAAAGAGTATTCCATTAGGTTTTACTTGCAATTGCCAAAACCCGACTATTTCATGAATTGTAACGGATAATAGCAATATTGCCAAATAAAGAAAATTTCTTAATCTTAAAATTCTTTGACAAAAAATATCAATCAAAATAGCTTTTGAAAATATTTTTTAGACAATTAATAAATTTTTGGTTTAAAAATAATGAAATTTATGGATTAAAATTTTTCTATCAAATCTTTAAAAATTTCATAAAGTTTATTTACCTCATCAACACTAACTCGCTCGTTTTTAGCATGTATGCGGTCGTTTATCACGCCAAATTCTATCGCATCTACGCCAAATTCAGAAAAGTGCCTTGCATCGCTCGTGCCGCCCTTTGTATTTAGAACCGGTGTAACGCCTGTGAACTTTGTGACAGAAGCCATTAAATTTTTTACTATTTTGCTATCTTTATTCGTTAAAAATCTCTTTGAGCTTTGTTTTATGCTAAGCTCGTAATCAAGCCCTTTTAAGACCTCTCTAAGATAGCTCTCAACATCATTTATGTCGGTTAAATTTGAGTTTCTCACATTAAACATTATGCTAAGCTCACTTGGAGTTACGTTGCAAACTTGCATGCCACCTCTGATATCAGTTACCACAATCTTGCTTGGGCCAAAAAATTCGCTCCCAGCGTCCATATCGTGATCAGCTATTTTACTTAAAAGTGGAGCTATTAAATTTACCGGGTTTACACACTTTTCAGGATATGCCACGTGCCCTTGAACACCCTTTATCACGATCTTGCCATTTATTGAGCCACGTCTGCCAACTTTTATGATATCACCAAATTTTTTATCGCAAGTTGGCTCAGCCACTACGCAAAATTTTGGCAAATCATTTATTTCGCGTAAATATTCAAGTGCTAAAGGCGTGCCATATGTGCCATCGCCCTCTTCATCGCTTGTTAAGATGAGGCTTAGTTTGCCATCAAATTTTGCGTCTTTAGCAGCGCAAACAAAAGCAGCCACGCCACTTTTCATATCCTGTGCGCCTCTTGCGTAGATGTAGCCATCTTTTTCATATGGTGTAAATGGCTCGCTATCCCAGCCCTCACCTGGAGGCACGACGTCAACATGCCCAGCAAAAGCTAGATGCTCGCCGTCTCCATAAGTTTTAGAAAGTATGAGATTTTTTGTACCATTTTTTTCTATAAATTTTGCCTCAAAATCAGGCAAAAATTTAGCGATAAGCTCTAAGCTTCCAGCATCATTAGGTGTGATAGAGCGAAAGCTTAAAAGCTCTTTTAAAAAGCTAATTACCACTAAGCACCTTATGAGCCGGCACGCTCTGGTGCACCAAAATAAAAGCCCTGGAACTCATCTACACCGATCTCTTTACAGATTTCAAATATCTCTTTTGAATGCACATATTCAGCAATAGTTTTTATACCAAGGTCTTTTGCAAATGCTACGATCGCACTTGCGATAGAGTGTGAATCTTTATTTATGTCTATATCTTTTATAATAGAGCCATCGATCTTCACGTAGTCAGGCTTGATCTTTATGATGTAAGAAAAATTTGAATATCCTGAGCCAAAATCATCAATAGCGATCTTTGCACCCATGCTTTTTACACGCTCGATAAAATTTGAAACTCTCTCTAAATTTTTAAGCTCTTCATCTTCAACGATCTCAAATACTACTCTGCCGGCAACATTGTGCTTGTTTAATAAATTTAAAACAAGTGAGCTAACATCACCATCGATCATATCTCTACTGCTTAAATTTATAGAAAGTACTAAATTCTTATCCTCTACAAGCTGCTTAAAACACTTTTTAATGAGTTGTTTCTCAAGATCAGCATAACGCTTAATGCGCTTTGAGATATCTAAAAAGACATTTGGTGATATAATGTCGCCTCTATCTAAAAGTCTTATCAAGCATTCGTATTTTACAGGTACCTTTTGGTCATTAACTATCGGCTGAAAATAAGGAACAATATTGTTGTTTATAGTGGCGTATTGTATCAGTTTGGAGCGTTCTATTTGAGTTGCGTATTCCTCTTTTTGATTTAGCCCTTTGAAATAGCAAACATAGTCTTTATCTTGCTCTTTTGCTGTTTTTAACGCTATTGTTGCTTTTCTTAGTGTTTGGTCACTATCAAGAGCAAAGCCTATCGTGCTATGTATCTCGATACCTTCTATCTCTCTACCATCTTCATCGACTATACTTAGCATACGACCTTTAAAAATTTCTATCAAATCTTCAACCATATCTTCATATCTATCGATAAAGCTATCGCTATCTTCTACCAGAGCAAACCTATCTGCTTCTATGCAGTAAGCTTTCATATTCTCATCTTTGGCAAATTCACTGATCAAATCAGCCATCTTTACCAAAATCTGATCACATGCAAATTTACCGTAAAAGTCATTCATCTTACCAAAATCGTCAATATCTATAAGCACTACTTTAGGATTTTCATAGCTATTAATATCACGCACCAATGCTGTTTTATTTAAAAGTCCAGTCATTGGATCGATATAAAGCTTTTCTCCAAGCTCTTCTATCTGTTTTTTAGTATCTGTTTTTAATGCATTATAGTTATTTTTTTCTTTTATATATTTAACCGCGTACCATATACAAGTAGATAAAGCAACTATTGCACCAACGAGGCTTAAGATGAATGTTAAAGCCATATTGTTTAAAAGCCACTCAAAAAAGTACTCATCATGCGTACCGGTAATACGTTGATCGACCTTTCCTTTAAAGCCTAATATATATTCTCCAACCGGTACAAACATACAAACTTGAGCAGCGTTTTCTGGCAAAATTTTTGCCCAAAAATAATCTTTTTGGAAATTATGAGCAAAGATATTTCCACAGCTTTTGTCGTTAAACTCTTGATTTATTATTCTTTTATCTGAAGACGCTACGACCTTGTATCCATTTTTATTATCATCCTTTAATAAAAGAACATCACCCATAGCGCTATCGTTAATGTAAGATTGGAAATTTGCGACATCATATTTGCTGACATTTTTGAAATAATCAACATATTGATATGTCAAATAATCAACTTTCTTTCGAAGATTAAAACCATTTTCAGCAGAAGCATTATTAAATTTAAAATAAAAAACTGCCAGGTTTTCGACTAAAAAAATACTTCCCAAAACAAACACTAAACCTATAATAGTTTTAGTGATGTTTAGATTTTTACCCGTTTGCTCGTCCTTGTTACTCAAAAGTTACTTCCCTTATTTTGTGTACTTGCCCTGATTATATCAACCTTAAAATAAATTTTAACTTTTGGGAAAAAGTTAAAGCCTGACTATTTTAGCTCCATATCCGCCTTGATTTGCCGGTGCGTCAAAAAATTCTTTCACGCTTGGATGCTCTTTTAAGAAATTTTTAACTGCAAAGGCAAGCTTACCAGTGCCGATACCGTGAAATACGCTAACCTCATCAAATCCCATAACAAGACTATCTGAGATAAATTTATCAAGCTTTGCTATCGCCTCGTCAGCTCTCATGCCGTGCAGATCAAGCGAGAGCGAAGCCGTTTTTGGCTTATCTACGTTTAAACTTACGCCGCCTTTTTTAGGCAAGACCACTTCGTTACCATTTTTTCTTAAAAGCTCTAGTGGCACGCGTAAATTTATACCATTTGACTCGATCATCGCATCGTTTTTAGAGATGCTTAAAACCGTGCCTTTGATATTTTCATACTTCACTCTATCGCCTACTTTTAGGCTCTCGCGTTCAGTTTTTTTAGGCTTAACGATGGCGGCTTTTTTCTCATTTGCCACGTTTAGCGCCCTTTGCTTGTCTTTAATGTCCTTGAAATTTATAACAGCTTTTGCCGCATTTATCGCTTCATAATACTCTTTTTCAAGCTTTGAAATAGTCGCATTTAACTTGATCTCATTTTTCTCTTTTAGCTCTTTTTGCTCCTCAAGCAAGCGCTCCAGTCGCTCCTCTTTTGCCGTGACCTCTTTTATGCCCTCGTCAAGCTTGGTTTGTAAATTTAGCGTCTTTGTGATGATCTCGTTTAAATTCTCTTTATCTTCGCCGTAAATTTTCTTTGCCTGAGCCACTAAATTTTGAGATATGCCGTATCTTGCCGCCGTTTCAAAGGCATAAGACTTGCCGATCGTGCCCTTTAAAAACTCAAATTTAGGCCTTTGAGCCGCCTCGTCGTAAAGTGCCGCCACTAGCTCAACCTCTGGGTTTTTAGCTAATAGCATCGCAAGGCGCTTGTGGTGGGTCGTGATGATCATTTTGATATCTTGAGTGATGAGGCGCTCTATCATGACGCCATACAAGCTCGCAGCCTCCTCAAAGTCGGTGCCAAGCTCGATCTCGTCGATGCCTATGATGATAGATTTTTTAGTAAAAAGCCTTGCAAAATGCACCATCCTGCCAGCAAAGGTCGAGATGTCGTTTTTCACGCTTTGCGGATCTTCTATGATCGCGTCAAATTCTTTAAAAGAGCCGATACTTGAGCGGTTTGCGTCGATACGCATAGGCAGCAGATACTTTGCAAGAAGCGTGGCTGAGATGATCGATTTTAAGAGCATCGACTTACCACCAGCATTTACGCCGGTTATTAAAAGCACTTTTTTACTAAAATCCACACTCACGCTCTTTGGGTTTTTTAGCGCTGGATGGGCAAACTTTTCAAGCTTTATGACATGCGAGCTATTTGGCAAAACAAACTCATAGTCACGTGATCTAGCCAAATTTACACGAGCCTGATATGCGTCAAACTGATCAAAAGCGTTATTTATAAATTTCAAAAAAAGCAGGCTCTTGCTCATCTGCAAGCTAAATTTCTTGCAGTGCTCAAAAATGATCTCCTCTTTTCTATCAAGCAGCTCGCTTTGCTCCTTTTTTAGGCGCTCAGTGCTTGCAGGTGCGACGTAGAAGTAGCCGCCTGAGCTTCTAGCGATCACGGTGCCTTTTAGGGCGTGATTAAAACCGCCACGCACTAAAAGTGCCTCTTGCGAGTTGATGTAGTGCGTCTGGGTATCGACTAGATAGGGCGTGATGTGTTTTGAGTAGATGAGCTTTTTAAGCTCAGCGTCGATCTGGCGCTTTTTCTCGCTAAATGCCTGCTTTATCGCAGCAAATCTCTCATCAACGCTGTCGCTAAACTCGCCATTTTCATCAAAGCTGTTTGCCATATGGCTCATCGCTTCAGGGATTTCAACTTTAGCGATCCACTCGCCAAGCCTACCTTCAAATTTTTGCTTTTTTAGATATGAAAAATACTTAATGATCTTTGCAAACTCGTAAATTTCGCTGATGTGAAGCACTGCTTGCTTGCTAAGTCTCATAAGCGCGTCATCAAGCTCTTTTATCTCGTCAGGTGCCTTGAAATCATACTTTGAAAGCTCGCTAATGTTTTCAAAGTGGATTTTGCTGTCGCCTTGTAAAAATAGCGGTTTTTGCCTTGCTAAAAAGGAGTTAAATTTATCCAGATACTCGCCAAGATCTAGCTTTAAAAATATCTCTTCAGTCATTGCTCACAACTTTTTATAGGCACGATGACGCCTGAGAGATCGCTAAATTCTCTTTTAGCTAAAAATGAAGCCGTGCCAAATTCATAGTTAAATTTCTCAGCGCTAACGTTGTATTCGCCACATTTTAGCACTTTGCCCTGTTTAAAATCGCTAACTAGCTTTGAGATGGCGTCCTCATTTTTTGATAAATTTTGCTCGTAAAAATAGACGCAAACAAGGATCGCTACAAGCACCGCGCTAACAAGCGCTTTTACGCCTTTGCTGATCTTTTCATCTTTTATCGCCCAGATCGCTCCAAAAAGCAGCATCACGCCGGCGATTATTATCAAATTTCTTACCATTTCACGCCTTTATACTTTGCGATGAGCTCTTTGTAAAGCTCAGCATGAGGCTCGATCTTTTCTAAAATTTCAGCCCTAACCTCGCTGATATCTTGCTTTTCAACCAGCAAGCAAACAGCCATATACGGGGCATTTGGTAGCATCTCTTTTATCTGAGTGCTACTTAGCTTTTGCTCCCTTGCAAGCGCGATCAAGATATCTTTTTTACCTAAATTTATAAGGCTTGAAATTTCTTCTTCACTAAGCTCTTTTTCTTTTATCTCTTTTAAAATTTCATTTTCATCTTGAAGCTTGAAAGTGCTTAGATCCATTAATATCCGCCCCTTAGCTGCACGCTGATATCGCCCGCTCCAAAGCCAACTACGATGCCATCACTTAGGCGGTTTTTCACGCCAAATTCATCTGTAAATTCTATGCCCTCTTCAACCCTCTCGACCTTGTCTGTAAAGATCGGGTTATACTCGCTAAACTCACTCTTCATATCAACTTCAATCGGATTTTCTCCAGCTGCATAAACTGGCAAAATGACAAGCTCATCAACGCCTTTAAAGCACTCTTTAAAGCCAGGTAAATTTGTGCTAAGTCTTGTGTAGCGGTGTGGCTGAAATATCGCTGTGACGCTCTTAATACCTAAAATTTTGGCGTATTCAAAGACTGATTTTAGCGTTGCTTTTATCTCGGTTGGATGGTGCGCGTAGTCGTCGATTAGGACGAAATTTTTGTTTGCACTAAGTATGTCAAAACGCTTTTTGATACCTTTAAAATTTAATAAATTTTCTCTTATGTCTTTAAGCGGTGTCTCATGCATCGCAGCAAGGATGGCTAAAGATGCGTCTATGGCGATGTGCTCACCCATGCCAAAGGCTTCAAATTTGCCTAAATTTTTAAGATTAAAGCTGGTGTATGGCTGATAGTCTCTTACAACCATTGTAAGCTCCGTGATGTCGGTGCTTGGGTAAAGCCTGATCGCATCAAGCTTAAGCGTGCTTAAAAACTCATCCTCAGCATTTATCACCCTAACTTTCGCACGCTCCAAAAAACCCTTGTAGGCTGCGTAAAATTTAGCTAGATCATAATCGTAGTGCTCCATGTGCTCTGGCTCTGCGTTTGTGACGATGGCTAGATATGGGTTTGAGTTTAGAAAGCTCGAATCGCTCTCATCAGCCTCAAATACGACGTTATCGCTTTTGGCGTAGCGCATATTTGAACCAAACTGCTTTGATATGGCGCCAATGATCACTGAGCCCTCGATTAGGCTTGCTAGCATCGCTGAAGTCGTGCTCTTACCGTGCGCGCCAGCTACTGCAAAGACGCACTTATCCTCAAGCACATAAGGCAAAATTTCTTTTCTAGAAAAGCACTTTATGCCCTTTCTCCTGGCCTCCACTAGCTCGATGTTATCCTCTTTTATCGCGGCCGAGTAGACCACAAAGTCTTGGTCTTTTATCGCCTCTTTGCAGTGCGGCGTGATGACTTCGATGCCTTCATCTTTTAGCTCTAGCGTCGTCTTACTCTCTTTGATGTCGCTGCCGCTTATCTTGTGGCCTTTTTCGTGTAAAAATCTAGCGATGGCTGAGATGCCGATACCACCGATGCCTATGAAATGGACTTTTTTGATTTCGTTGTTTAGCTCTTGCAAATTTTATCCTTAAGTTTTTCGTGATTTTAACAAAAACTACTAAATTTAAGGCTGAAAATGGCTTTTATTTGCTTAAGCTAAAGCTCTCGTCTATCAGGTCAAAAACTGTTTTTTGTGAGATTTTGGAGTTTAAATTTACACTGATCCAGTGCTTTTTATTCATATGATATGCCTTAAAAATTTGCTGCTCATCAACTAGCACCATCGCTAGATCTGGACTGCATTTTAGATTTAAAACTTCTATCATTTCATCACTTTCAAGCCCAAGCTTGCTAGCGCTTAACTGCATAATCAGCGCAAACCACTTCTCATTTTTCTTGTGACGAAAGGCACTAAATTTTGGATATTTTGGGAAAATTTGCTCACCTAAAACGTCAAATTTCTCTTTTATATATCCCTCAACGTCACTTCGTTTCAAATTTCACTCCAAAATTCCTTTAAAGAGCGATCATTATCATAGTTGTGATGACACATTACTCAACTCACAATCGTGATAACTTTTGCTAAATTTGCTCTTTTCTACCTAGGCACAGCACTTCATCTTTTAAATTTCGCCTCTATCTGCATAAAGCCCCAAGTGCTTCTAGCCTCGCTAAGCTCCTTTTTGCTAAGCTCATCTATCATCATCTCTTCATTTTTACCAAGCCTATTTTTAACTTCACCAAATGGATTAATAAGCATCGAATCGCCGTAAAAACTCCACTGCACATCATCGCTCTTGTGGCTTCCTACGCGGTTTACGCGGAGAACATAGACGTTGTTTGTAAAGGCTCTAACCTTTAAAAGCTCCTCCCAGCGCGCCTGAGAAAAAAATGTACAAGCCGTTGGCACGAGCACGATATCGACCTTTTTGGCGCTCATATAGGCCCAGCACACATCAAAGTGCGCCTCATAGCCAAACATGACGCCAACCTTAAATTTATCGTAGGTAAAAATAGGCAAATTTAGCTCATCGCTTGTGTTATTAAAGAATTTCGCCTCATTCCAGTGAGCGTAAGGCATGAGAATTTGCTGATCATATAGCTTTACTTGTGTTGGGGTAAATTTAGCTAGACTTTTAAAAATTTCCTTGCCTTTTAGATTTACAATGGGTGCAACGATATTTAGATCATACTTTTTTGCCATTGCAAAAAGAGCCTCTTTTTTGCGCTCGCTTTGCTCTTTTATAAGGCTTTTTGGCATGCTAATGAGCTCTTTAAAAAAGCTATTTAGCACATATTCACCAAGCACAACCAGCCTTGCGTTTTCATCCGCACAAATTTTTAGGTAATAATCAAGCCTAGCCTCGCTTAAGGGCTGCGTTGGTAGCTGAAGAGCACAAATTCTACTCATCATCCACCTGCTTTATGCTAAGTTTTGCATTTTCTAAAATTTCTCTTGCTTCATTTAAGAGCTTTTTACCCTGCTCGTGCAGCTTTATGCTATTTTCTAGGCTCACATCATCTTTGTTTAGATCGTTTAAAATTTTATCTGCTAGGGCTAATTTTTCTTCAAAGCTTTGCTCTTTTTGCTCCATTTTCTATCCTTTTAATATATTTTTTATATATCCATCAAATTTTTCTATTTCGACCAAAAATGCGTCGTGGCCGTAGTTGCTATCTATCTCTACGAAATTTGTATTCTCTCCTCGCCCCATCTCGCAAAGTGTGTCATAAATTTCTCTCATACAGCATGGCGGAAAGAGTAGATCGCCTTTGAAAGCGATTAGATGTAAGTTTGCTTTTATCGGCGCAAGGGCGTCTTTTAGATTGTCATAGTGCCTTGTACAGTCAAAGATATTCATCATTTTTACGATATATAGGTAGCTTAGCGGATCAAACCTCTTTGGAAAGTTGTAGCCGTTGTACTCCATGTAGCGATCCACCTGAAAGCGCCCATAAAGCTCATAAAGGCCGTCTGTCTCAACATAGTTTCGCCCGAATTTCTCATCCATGCTATCAGGGCTTAAAAAGCTGATATGACCTGCCATCCTGCCGTAAGCCATGCCTTTTAGACCATTTTTTCTTATAAATTCTGCGTCGTATTCGCCGTTTTTGAAATTTTCATCGTTTAAAATGGCTTCGATGGCGATTTTATTAAACGCTATCGCCCATGGCTTAGTCTGGTAGGTGCTTGCTAGCATTATGATATCCTGCGCAAATTCTGGAAACTCGATAGCGTAGCAAAGTGCTTGCATACCGCCAAGACTACCGCCTATCACGGTTCTTGCTCTTGTGATACCTAGCTCGCTAAATAGCCTCATTTGCGCTTTTACCACGTCGCTTATGGCAAGAACTGGGAAATTTAGCCTATACTCTTTGCCGCTACTTCTATCCACACTTAGTGGCGAAGTCGAGCCAAAGCACGAGCCTAAGATATTTACGCAAATAACGTAAAATTTATCGGTATCGACCGCCTTTTTGCTGCCTATTAGCCCGTCCCACCAGCCAGCTTTCTCATCGCCTGCGTAGGTGCCAGCAGCGTGGTGTGAGCCAGTTAGAGCGTGACAGATTACGATAACGTTGCTTTTATCAGCATTTAGCGTGCCGTAAGTCTCGTAAATAAGCTTGAAATTTGATAGCATACGGCCACTCTCAAGATAGAGTGGCTCGTTAAATTTAATAGTTCTAGTTTGCAGGTCTAACACTAATTAACTTTGTAGTTTGGTGCCTCGTGAGTGATAACTACGTCGTGGACGTGGCTCTCTTTTAGTCCAGCGCTTGTTATCTCGACAAATTCAGCTCTTTCTTGAAGAGTTGGGATATCTTTTGCGCCGACATAACCCATAGCGCTTCTTAGGCCGCCTATTAGCTGATGTATCACATCTTTTATGCTGCCAGCAAATGGCACACGGCCTTCGATGCCTTCAGGCACAAGCTTGTCTTGAGCGGTGCCCTCTTGGAAGTAGCGGTCAGAACTACCCTTTGTCATAGCACCGATCGATCCCATGCCGCGATATACTTTATACTGACGACCTTGGAATGTTATAAGCTCGCCTGGGCTCTCCTCGCAACCTGCAAGCAAGCTACCAGCCATAACGCAAGCTGCACCTGCAGCAAGAGCTTTTGCCACGTCGCCTGAGTATTTTAAACCACCATCTGCGATAACTGGGATACCGTATTTCGCTGCTTCGCTTGCGCAGTCATCGATAGCTGAAATTTGAGGCACGCCAACGCCAGCAACGATCCTTGTGGTACAAATAGATCCTGGTCCGATGCCTACTTTTATGCCGTCAGCTCCTGCTTCTGCTAGGTCTTTTACAGCTGCTGGGTTTGCGATATTGCCAGCTACGACATCGACTTTGAAATTTGCTTTTACCTCTTTTAAAGTGTCGATGATGCCCTTTGAGTGGCCGTGAGCTGAGTCGATGACGATGACATCTACGCCAGCATCAACTAGTGCCTTGGCACGCTCTATCTGACCCACGCCAATAGCCGCAGCCACGCGAAGTCTGCCGTAGCTGTCTTTGTTTGCATTTGGATACTCTTTACGTTTTTTTAGATCTTTTATGGTGATAAGTCCGTCAAGCTTACCGTCTTTATCGACGATAGGTAGCTTCTCAACTCTATTTTGAGAGAAAATTTTCTCCGCATCATCAAGCGTGCAGCCCTTTGGTGCAGTGATAAGTGGTGCTTTTGTCATACGGTCTTTTACCAAAGTGCTCATATTTGTCTCAAATCTCAAATCACGATTTGTTAAAATTCCTATTAGTTTGCGGTCTTTGTCGATGACTGGAACGCCTGAAATATGAAGATCTGACATAAGGCTTAGAGCTTCAGCCACGGTCGCTTCTGGATTTATAAAGATAGGATCGATGATGACGCCACTTTCGCTTTTTTTGACGCGTTTGACCTCTTTTGCTTGGCTTTCGATATCCATATTTTTGTGGATAACGCCGATACCGCCGAGCCTCGCCATCATGATAGCAGTTCTATGCTCAGTCACCGTATCCATCGCAGCAGAGACGATCGGGATATTTAACGTGACATTTTTGCTGATCCTGGTTTTTACATCAACTTGCTTTGGCAAAATTTCAGAGTATTGCGGCACAAGAAGCACATCCTCAAATGTTAAAGCTCTCTTTACTATCTTCATATTCTTATCCTTTTATTAAATTTTCTAGGCTCTTAGCACCATTTATCAAGGTCTGTTCATCCCACGCTTTTGCGATGAGCTGGGCGCTCACGTTTAAATTTTGATCATCTTTGCCAACTGGCACAGAGATAGCTGGTAGGCCTGCTAAATTTACGCTTATCGTGTAGATATCGCTTAGATAGGCTTGAAGCGGATCGCTGTGTGCTCCAAATTTATAAGCTGTGCTTGGAGCAACTGGCATGAATATGAGATCATTTTCTTCTAAAATTTTCTCGTACTGAGCTTTTATATGCGCTCTTGCTTTTTGCGCTTTGATGTAGTAAGCGTCGTAATATCCGCTACTTAGTACAAATGTACCAAGTAAAATTCTTCTTTTTACCTCTTCGCCAAAGCCTTCAGATCGCGAATTTACATATAGCTCTTTTAAATTTTTAGCATCCGCGCGTCTGCCGTATCTTACACCATCGTAGCGGCTTAAATTTGCGCTTGCCTCTGCGGTTGCGATGATGTAGTAGGCAGCGACGTCATATTTTGAGTCTTCAAAATTTGTGTAAGTTACGCTGTGTCCGTGTGATTTTAGCTTTTCTATAGCTAAATTTAAAGCAGCTTTTGTCTGCTCGCTTGCGTTTTCTACGTAGTTTTTGATGACACAAATTTTTAGCTTTTTGTTGCCATCTATCTTATCGCTAACGCTCACAAACGGCACATCTGCACTCGTGCTATCTTTTGTGTCATGTCCAGCGATCGCGTCATATAAAATAGCTGCATCTTCTACGTTTTGAGCGATAGGACCTATTTGATCAAGGCTGCTTGAGTATGCGCCAAGGCCATATCTGCTCACTCTGCCATAAGTTGGCTTAAGCCCCACACATCCGCAAAATGCCGCTGGCTGGCGGATCGAGCCACCAGTGTCGCTACCAAGTGCGGCCACTGCAAGGCCAGCTGCGACTGCTGCTGCCGAGCCACCGCTACTGCCACCTGGGACGTGAGCGTGATTTAGTGGGTTTAGTGTTTTGCCGTAAAATGAGCTCTCAGTTGTGCTTCCCATCGCAAATTCGTCCATATTTGTGCGGCCAAATGGAGCTAAATTTTTGCCAAGTAGCTTTTCGATAACAGTTGCGTTATAAGGTGCTACGTAACCTTGTAAAATTTTAGAAGCACACGTGATGTTCCAGCCTTTTACTTGGATGTTGTCTTTTATAGCGATAGGCACGCCCTCGCCTAGTTTTGCGATCTCTAAATTTGCTAGCTGCTCGACATAAGCGCCAAGCTCTTTTTCTTTTATGATCTTCGCCTCAAGCTCGGCTCTTAAATTTTTTATCTCTTCAGCTGAAAATTTCAAAGCTTCTTTTAAAGTTACCACTATTTTTATCCTTTAAATTTATTAACCAAAAATATGCCAAACAAGCTAACAACGACCACTGCAGCGATCGTTGCGACTATGATAGTTGCGCTTACTGGCTCACTTAGCACTTATGACCTCTTCACATCTTGGGCATAGCGCATCTTCTTTGCTAGCGTTAAATTTCCAGCATCTTGGGCATTTGTGAAGGTTGCTTGCTATGATCTTAAATTTATCACCCTCAAGCTCAAACTCGGCTAGTGGCTCGCTATCATCATAAGCTCTAACTGAGCTTACCATGTAAAGATCGGCCACTTCGCGCTCGTCGTAGCTTGTGATGTTGTGGTTTGTAGTCTCCAAGCTTAGCTCTAGAGTTGATTTTATCTTTTTGTCCTTTTTAAGAACATCCACGATCTCATTAAATTTCTCCCTGCTGGCAAAAAGCAGCTCATCTTCAAAGCTAAGATCAAATTTGATAGGCTCATAGACTAGATCAAACGCGTCTTTTGCATCGCCTTTGATGATCTTTGGAGCGTAGTCCATCACCTCATCAACGGTGTAAGTAAGCGTTGGAGCGATGAGTGGCAAAAGTGCCTTTGTTATGATCGCCATTGCGCTTTGAGCTGATCTTCTTCTTGATGCGTCTTTTGCGTCGCAGTAGAGCCTATCTTTGCAAACGTCAAGATATACGCCGCTAAGATCGGCTGATAGGAAATTTAAAAGGATGTTAAAACCCTTTGAAAAGTCGTAGTTTCTAAAACAAGCGCTCGCCTCATCAAAGACCTTTTTAGCACGTGCTAATATCCATTTATCAAGGATGTTAAACTCTGTATTTAAGCTCTCAAGATCATTTACGTTTGCTAGTAAAAAGCGTATGGTGTTGCGGATTTTGCGGTATTGTTCGCTTATTTGTTTTAATATATCTTCACTTATCTTTAAATCGCTTGAATAATCACTCATACCAACCCAAAGGCGCAAAATTTCTACGCCATGAGTCTTGGCCACGTCTTGTGGAGCGATGACGTTACCCTTGCTCTTACTCATCTTCTCGCCCTTAGCATCGACTGTAAAGCCGTGAGTTAGGATGCTCTCGTAAGGTGCGTGAGAATTTATAGCTGTGCTTACTAGAAGCGAGCTTTGAAACCAGCCGCGGTGCTGATCTGAGCCCTCTAGATACATGCTTGCAGGGTATTTGCCAGCGTCATAGTTGTCGCTTTGCAAGACCGCATGCCACGTCGAGCCGCTATCAAACCAAACATCAAGGATGTCCATCACTTTTTCTAAATTTTCAGCCTTGTATTTTGAGCCTTTTGGTAAAAGCTCGTCTATACTTAGCGCCCACCACGCATCAGCGCCTTTTTCTTTAAAAATGCCTGCGATGTGGTCTAAAATTTCACTATCAAATATAACTTCTTTTGTCGCTTTATCTCTAAAAAACGCGATCGGAACGCCCCAGTCACGCTGACGAGAGATACACCAGTCTGGGCGATTTTCTATCATTGAGCCTATTCTTTTTATGCCAACGCTTGGGTAAAATTTAACCCTTTCAAGCTCTTTTAGCGCTGTTTGTCTAAGCGTTTTGCCACCTAGTTTAGCCTCGTCCATAGCGATAAACCACTGCTTTGTGGCTCTATAAATAACAGGCTTATGCGTTCTCCAGCAAAATGGATAAGAGTGTCTAAATTTAGAGACGCTAAGCAAATTTTTGCCAAGTAGCTCTAAAATTTTCTCATTTGCTTTAAAGATGTGCATACCGACAAACTCGTCTACCACGTCACTTCTAAATAGTCCGTGATGTTTTAGGCTCTCATCATAGCAGCCACTATCATCAACTGGCATCAAAATTTCACTAAAGCCATATTTCAAACAGACGTAGTAGTCGTCCTCGCCGTGTCCTGGAGCTGTATGAACAAGTCCAGTACCCCCATCCATCATGACGTGATCGCCTAGTAAAAATTTAGACTTTCTGCCGTTTAGTGGATTTATCGCGTGAGTGTTTTCAAGCAGGCTTGATTTAAACTCTTTTTTGACCTCGCCTTTGCTTAGGCCGCTTTGCACAACGCTTTCAAGTAGTGGCTTTGCAAATATCAAATTTTCAGCCGTTAGCACATAAATTTCATCTGGTTTTAGGCTTATGGCTTGATTTGCTGGGAGTGTCCAAGGCGTGGTAGTCCAGATGACAGCGCTTGCCTCTTTTACGCCAAGCTTTTCTAGCGCGTCGCCATCAAGCTCAAATGCTACGTAAATAGAGTAGTCTTCTTTCTCCTCGTACTCGACCTCAGCTTCAGCTAACGCCGATCTAGCTGCCCAGCTCCAATAAACTGGTTTGCTTCTTTCTACCAAAAGCCCCTTTTTAGCGATCTCGCAAAGTGCTTTGTAGATGTCAGCCTCAAATTCAAATTTCATCGTCATGTATGGATTTTCAAAGTCGCCGATGATGCCAAGGCCTTTAAATTCATTTCGCTGAATGTCTATAAATTCTCTCGCGTGCTGTCTGCAAAGCTCCCTGATCTCGACCTTGCTAAGCTCTTTTTTCTTATCGCCAAGCTTTACTTCAACTTGTTGCTCGATAGGTAAACCGTGGCAGTCCCAGCCTGGCACATAGCGGACGTTTTCGCCGTAAAAATAGTGCGTTTTTGTGATGATATCTTTTAAAATTTTATTTAACGCGTGGCCGATGTGAAGGTGGCCGTTTGCATACGGAGGGCCGTCGTGGATGTTGAAGCTTTTAACCGCATTTTGGCGATTTTTCTTCATTTTTTCGTAAACCTTGCGGTCTTCGTACCATGATTTTAGTCTTTGTGGTTCATTTTGTGGGAGATTTCCGCGCATCGGGAAATTTGTCTCTGGGAGTAAAAGTGTCTCTTTGTAGTCCATTTTTTACCTTGATTTTAAAATTTGCTAATTTTACACCTGTGCTGGTTAAATCACACTGAAAAATAGTATAATGGGGCAAAAAAAGGAGCTTAAAAATGAGACAAAGTATCTTGATAATAGGCGAAGATCTTGAGATAAATAGAGAATTTCTAAACTACATTTTTCAAAGCTACGAGGATCATTTTGGCGAGCTTGGAGTGGTCAGTTTTGCTCCAAAAAATAGCAAAGAGCTACCTTTTATCATCGAAAATTTATCAAAAGATTACGACTTTGTAAGCATTTTTGGCTCGGATGAAAATTTTGCCATCGCTGCAAAGATCATAGCGACGCTAACTGGGGGCTCGCTTGAGCTAAAAGATAGCACGACACTTGCACTTAAAGATAGCTTAGACTACACAAAAAATAGCTTTTTAGTCAAACTAAATAACGCTCAAATAAATCTCATAAAAGCTAATCCAAATGAAGAACTCGGCGAGTTTTTAATTGATTTCAAGACTGATTTTAGCTACTTTCACCTCATAGACATAGACGCTGATAGCGCTAAAATTCTCATGCTACCACTTGCTAAAACTTACGAGGTTGATATCACTCTTGCTCAGATCCTACCAAATTTAATACTCATTAAAGCAAAAAGCAATAAATTTGGCCAGATCGAGAGCTTTTTGCAAGGGGTAAAAACACTATTTTCACAAAAATTTATCCCACAAAAAGATGTGATTGCCTTCGTGGCAAACAAACTTATGCAAAAGGGGCTTAAAATTTCATTTGCCGAGTCTTGCACGGCTGGACTTGCGGCGGCTAAATTTGCAAGATATGGCGGCATCTCAGCTAGCTTTGATGGCTCCTTAGTAACTTATGCAAATCACATAAAGCACGAGTGGCTGGGCGTCGAGGATGAAATTTTAGAAACTTATGGAGCCGTGAGTGAGCCTTGCGTAAAAGCGATGGTAAAAGGCACGCTAAGTACGACAAATACGGACTTTGCACTTGCTATTAGCGGTATAGCAGGACCTGGTGGGGGCACAGCTAGTAAGCCAGTTGGCACGGTATATGTCGCAGCTGGCGATAGAAACGGCAACATCGAGGTTGAGAGGTTACTTTTAAAAGGAGATCGCAACTACATTAGAGAACAAAGCGTGCTAAGCGCCTATCTTTGCCTGCTTCGTCTAAAAAGCGAGATATTTTTCGCGTAAAATTTCGCTTTTACTAAAAATTTATAAAAGTCTTACGCTAAATTTAATGAGCCAAAATAAAATTCGGCAGCGATTTTCTAACAGAAGATCAAAAATAAAAAGCTAAATTTGGGAGGCTAAAGATGTTTAAAAAGATATTGTTTCTCGCCATTGGCGCGTTATTTGCATTTGGTGCTGAGACACAAGCTGGCGAGATAAAAGCAAGTGACTCGCCTTTTGGTTACGCTAGCATTGGTGCGGAGCAAAATTTTGGCGGATACGCCGGCAAAGAGAGTAAAGAAGTCGTCGTAAAAGATAGACAAGAACTCGTAAAATACGCTCAAATGGGTGGTTACGTCATCTATGTGGATGGGCTCATAGACCTTAGCGAAGGCAAGATCCCACAAAATGGCAATAGCGATGGGCTGGATAAATTTATAAGTGAGATTAGCGGTAGCGAGTTTAGCTCTTATGCCAAATTTATACAGGCTTACGGCGCTTCATGCCGTGCAAATTTAGACGGTTCGCAAGATCCAAAGTTAGCAGCGCTTCGCAAAAATTTAGCCAACGAGTACAAAAAGATCATCGTAGTGCCGGTAGCTAGCAACACCACAATAATCGGCTTAGGCGAAAACTCAGGCATAAAAGGCGGCTCGCTTTTGTTAAAAAATGCCCAAAATATCGCAATCCGCAATATGAAGATCGAAGATACTTTTGATCCATTTCCAGATGTACAAAAAAATGACGGCTTTAACGCACAATATGACGGCGTTAGCATAGAATCAAGCAAAAACATCTGGGTAGATCACTGCCATTTTAAGGACACGGTCGAGCTTGGTCATGTGCATTTAGCAGGCGGAGAGCTTACCAAATGGCAGACTTACGACGGACTATGCGACATCAAGGGAGATAGTGCGGCTATCACGATCTCGCACAACATTTTTGAAAACCACGACAAAACGATGCTAATAGGCTCAAGAGACTCAGACGGCAGCAGCGAAACAAGGACGATAACGGTCGCTCATAACATTTTTGACAACTGCGCGCAACGCTTACCTATGGCACGCAATGCAAAGGTGCACGTCTATAACAACTTTTACGACTCAAAAGATGGCTTCTATGACCAAAAATACGCCATTGGCGTGCGTTTTGGCTCGCTAATATACGCTCAAAACAACTACTTTGCAAAAGGTGTTAAGATAAGCTATAAATGTAACAAAGGCACAATTTTTGAAAGCGGCAACATAGACCTTTCAAAAAAAGGCAGCGTTTGCGAAAAGCTAACTAAGCCGCCATTTGAGCCTCCATATAAATTTGAGCTCCTCAAAGCCTCAAATGTCCAAAACGAGGTAAATAAAAACGCCGGCACCGGCAAACTAGACGTTATAAGATAAGAAATCAAAGCCCCGAGCAAGCCGCTTGGGGCTAAATTTCTCACCGCAAAAGCTGATAAAAAGATGAATTTCACCCCTTTTTATAGGCATTTAATCTCTTTTTATAATTTTCATCAAACTCTAAGGCTTTTTCAAACTCAGCAGTAAATGCTCTAAGACAATCATTTTCTTGCTGATTTTCATCGCAAAATGATCTAATACGTGACGTAAAAGTAATCTTATCTTTTCTAAAATCAGCCTCTTTTAGATCAAAGTTTAGATTGCTCATTTTGCTATTTAAGATATGCAAGGCACATTTTCTTGGTCCCAAGATAAAATTTTGCCCGTTTAAGGGCTTTAGGCTTCTTACTAAAACGCCACCATAAAGTGATAGATCACTTTTAAAAGATATGTCAAAACCAAAGTTATGAAAGTAAATCTCTCCTGCCTCACACTGCCGTTTATAAGTATTTGCGTCAAAACAAGTATAAATTTCAAGCTCGCTAAATTTATACTCTTTGCCAGAAACAATTAAAACCTTACTTTGCATAAGCTCGCATAAAAAGCTCTGAAATTTATCGTCAAAAAACTCTTTAAAACCAGTAGTACCAACTATCTCTTGCTTTATATTTTTATCTAAAATTTTAAAGTTATTTTGTTTAAGCAGATCAAATTTTTCTTTATCAAAATGACTTTGCTCTAAAAATTTACTAAGCACTGCCACTAGATCAAATTTAGCAAAATGGCTTTTAAGCAACTCACCAGCTAGCATCTTTGCTCCTAAGTTTTTATATATTTTAAAGGGTTTGAGTTTTACAAACTAATCTTTGATGAAATTTTACCAACTGCCACTTGCTCCACCTCCGCCAAAACCGCCTCCGCCGCCACTAAAGCCACCACCTCTTGAACTGCTTGAATGGCCGTTGCCACTGCTATTTGAGTCTGATCTATCACGCCCGAAATCACTGTGTGTATTTTTGCTTTGAGTATTTTTTTTAAAGGCATTTTTTAAAATAATAAAAAATATTACAAACACAATGGCAAAGACAATGAAGTAATTTTGCACGCCAAAAAATTTATCAAATACCGTAGATATCAGCCCTGCAAAACATGCACTAAAGCCAATTCGCATAAAAAATTTACCTAAAAAGCCAGAGACAAAACACGAGATCATACCAGCAAAAAAGGCAACTATTCCAAATGGCATCTCTTCATCATCACTCTCGCTTTCAAATTCTTCGCCACTAGCTACTTTTATGATAGCTTTTGTGCCCTCTATGACGCCACCGCCCATATCGCCTTGCTTAAATTTAGGCACTATCACATCATTTATGATCTGGCTAGAAATAGCGTCAGTTAGTACGCCTTCAAGCCCATAACCAACTTCTATACGTACTTTTCTCTCGTTTGGAGCGATTATTAAAAGCACTCCATTACTGCTTTGTTTTTGTCCCAGCTTGTAGCCTCTAGCTACCTCAAGAGAGATATCTTCTATGCTTTTATTTTCTAGTGATTTAAGCGTCACGATAGCAATTTGCGTCGTACTATTTTGCTCGTAATTTTGCACCAAGCCCAAAAGCTCAGCTTTCTCATTTTTAGAGAAAATTTGAGCCTCGTCATTTATCTGCTCGTTAAAATTTATGGCAAAACAAAAGCAAAATGTAAAAAATAAAAGAGCAAAAATTTTCTTCATCATTTCTCAAATGAAACTTTTGGATTTATTTTCTCTTCGTTGCTTATTTCAAGATTTTGTTTTGGCTTTAGCTCAGGATAAAAAGCACTTGCTATAAATTTATTTGGAAAGCTTCTAAGGGCTACGTTATACTCTTTTACAGCTTCGATATAATCGTGTATTGCTACGCTTATGCGGTTTTGCGTACCTTCAAGCTGACTCTGAAGAGATAAGAAATTTTGATTTGCTTTTAGCTCCGGATAGTTCTCACTAACTGCCATCAGTCTGCCAAGCGCCAAGCCAAATGAGCTTTGTGCTGTCATAAATTCTTTCATCTTAGCTTCATCGCTAAGACCACTTGCATCAACGCTTACTTGCATGCTCTTGCTTCTAGCATTTGCCACATCTTCAAAAATTTTTTGTTCATGGGCTGCGTAGCCTTTTACAGTTTCAACCAAATTTGGCACAAGCTCAGCTCTTCTTTTATATTGATTTAACACCTGTGACCACTTTGCATTTACATTTTCATCAAGCGCAACAAATGAATTTATATACTTAAAAGCACCAAAAGCAAGTGCAGCAATAACTATAATAACGGCTATTAAATTTTTCACATTTTCTCCTTTAAGGAGCAAATATTAGTAAAACAAGACTTAAAAAATAATGTGAGTTTGAGTTTAAAATGAGTGCGAATTTACGCACTCATTTTGGGGATTAAAGATCGGTTTGGATTTTGTCGTCTATTTGGATATGGATAGTTTTACCATTTATTTGATCTATGCTTGTGTAGCCCTTAAAGCCACTAGCATCGTAGTTAGAATCAGCAGTCCATTTGTGGTCTAGATCAACTTTTGTGATTTTATTGCCATTAGCATCAACATCACCACCTTTTATCTTAAGCACCGTATCAGGGTTATCAGTGATATCAAGGATATTTTGTACATTAAATTTGATCTCTGTCTTTCCTTTAAGCTCAAGATTTTCAAAGCTTTCCACTTTTGAATCAAGATTATTAATGCCTCTAAGATCAACTATTTGCTTATCAAACACCAAAGTATCATGACCTTCGCCACCTTTCATATCTTTACTTGCGTCAAATTTAACCGTATAGTTTTCAACGCCTATATGAAGTGGTTTATAAGGCTCATAAGATTTAGACTCTAAGCCATCTGAAGTTTTAAGTGAGGCTTTAACATTTAGATCATAGGCTGATCTTGCATTGATATCAAGCTCTTGGTCAAATGTGCCTTTTGCTATATCTGCAGCTGATAGAGTATGTGTTGCAGTCTTGGTTGGTGTATGATTGTCTGGATTAGTGTATTTAAACTCTACCGTATCCCCTTCTCTAGCATCTTCATTAAGATAAACTTTGACTGTAGTAGATTTTTCGCCACTTTCTGAGGTTTTTATATCTTTATTAAACATGATGCCTCTTATAGCATCGATCTCAGCGTGTGCCGTATCGCTTACTGTTTTACTCTCACCAAATGTGTCAGTTAGAGTAACTTCAGCTTTTGTTTCTTTATCAACTGCGATAGTAGCATCAAGATCAAGTGGGGTATCTCTACCAAGCGTTTGTTGAGAATTATCATCTAAATTTTTTAGTGTAATTTTCCCATTTACATCTTTTCCCATAACTTCATAATGTTTAGTTAAGATAGATCCATTAGGATTTGTTATCTTGACATCTATCTTATCGCCTTCTATCACACTTCCTGGGATAGAAACATAAACCTTTGAAATTTTACTACCTGACTCATCTCTTGAGATAATGCCATTATCATTTTTATCAGCAACTATGCTTACACTTAATCCCGCTTCACTTAAAGGTGCAAGTTTAGCTGTTGCTTCGCTGCTAGTTGTAGTCTCAGCACCATTTGTTATAGTAGCTACTGCACTAGTTTCGCGATCTGGAAGCATAGCAACGCCAGGAATTTTTATAGTGTTATTTTCTAGTTCATGTGGAGTATGAGTAGTATCACTATCATCTGTAAGTGAAATTTTACCATTAGCGTTTCCTGTGACAGTATAAGTTACAGTTCTAGTTGACGTAGAGCCGTTAGCTTGAGGCTCTTTGATAGTCACTGCCACTTTATCACCGGCTACAACATTATATGGTAGTTGAACACTTATAGTTGTTTCTTTTATTCTACCATCCAATAAAGCTTCATCTCTATCTATTACATTATCTCTACTTGCATTATCTTCTACAAATTCAACCTTTAGATCTTTTATATCCATCGCCTGAAGCGTAGCTTTGGCTGTTTTTGTTACTCCACCTATAGTAGCTTCCACTTCTGCAGGATGATCTTTGTCTATATGAACATTAGGAATTTTTAGTTTGTTACCAGGCTCAAGTGTAACAAGGCTACCATCTGCATCATTTATGGTAACGGTTGTACCATTATTTGAAGCAACAGTATAAGTTTTTTCTGCTCCGCCATTTACTTTGACTTTTATAGTATCGCCTGGATTTACACTAACTGGTATCTGAAGTGTTGCCGAAGTAGTGTTTAAGTGTTGATCTTTCATGGCTTCATCTCTACTTAACACTTCATTTCTATCTATATCTTCATCTATAAATAGTCTAAATCCGCTTCCAGATCCATTGCCTTGAGCATCAAGTGTGATATCACTAGTTGTCTCTACCTTATCGGCACCCTTGCTATCAACAACCTTGGCATTAATAATAGTAGTATGATCTTCTGTCAAACCAAGTGTATAGTTAACTACTTTATTGCCCTTATTATCAGTAGCGATATTTAGCTCTTCGCTACCATTTTTAACTACTAGATTATTGTTAGCACCAGTAGTGATCTCATATATTTTTTCTACTTTAGCACCAGTATTTTTGTCGGTAATTTCTATTACTAATTTATCGCCTATAACAAAATTAGAAGGAAGCTTGATGATTGCTGTTGTGGTGTTTTCACTGTGATCACGATTTGCTTCAGCATTATATAAGATGCCATCATTGTCAGTATCTTCTTCAAAAGTGATTCTCATGTCATCATTAAGCGTTTCAAGGATGTTGTGATTTTCAGCTTCAGCTTTACCGTTACCCTTTGCATCAGTAGTTTTTGTTTTTACAGTTATGGTTTTGCCTGGTACGATATCTACGCCAGGAATTTCTATCTCATTATTCTTTGTAGCATTTGTAGTAATGGTTTCTTTAGTACCATCTTCTTTTACATGTTTTAACTTTATTTCTCCATTTACATTGCTTATAACATTATACTTTTTAGTCTCAGGTGAAGTACCATTATCTATTTTTACAGTTACCACATCATCAGCTATAACGTTATTTGGCACTTTTACTACTACTGTCGTTTTATGTAGGTCGCCATCTGCGTCTTTACTCTCTGCTCTCGTTAAAGATACGTTACGGTCAGCGTCCTCTTTGAAATATACCGCCATATCGTTTATATTTGAGATAGTAACTGTGCTTGTATCTTTCTGCATGCTGAATACCATCTTTATCTTTTATCTCAGCTGTTACTTTAGTTTCTAGACCAGTTGCTGTTTTAATGCCAGAAATTTTAAAGCTTCTGCCATCTGTTTCTGTATCTATTTTATTGCCATCGCTATCTTTTACAAAGAACTTACCATTATTATCTTTTCCAATAGTGTATTTTATTTCTCTAGCAGTAGCTTCATTTGGCTCTTTTATAGTTACAGTTAGTTTATCTCCACTTACTGCATTTTTAGGAAGCTTTATAGTAACTGTTGTACTATTAAGATTACCATCACTCATAGCTTGCTCTCTGCTCATACTCCTAGTGCCATTAGCCTCTCCAAAGATAACTTCAGGTTTTTTACATATTCTAAACTAGCCGATACTTCTGACTCATTTATAGATGTATGTCTGCCTGGTGTCATGTTTGTGATGCTGGCTCTGATAGTCGTATCTTGTCCATTTCTTAGATCAAAGCCTGGTACTTTAAATGAGTATTGATTATAACTCTCTTTTGTCAATGGGAAATTTTGTCCGCCATTGCCGATCTCTGTTATACTTGTTACCTCACCTTTATCATTCATATTTATAGTTGTCACCATTATCTATTTTATTCGGAAGTCTTATAAGAGCTGTTGTCTCATTTACTTCATGCTCATCCATACTCTCTTGTCTTGAAATTTCATGAAGAGTCTTTTCTTCTGGTAGTGTCATATACAAATTTCTACCAATAGGCATTACACTATCTTGATCTGAATTTTCACTTTTTCGAACATTGTTTTTATCTACCACATGAACACTAGCTGATGTTTTTACATCTGGAAATATCGGAAGAGAGGTATTTACTTTTTGATTATCAATCATCTCTTGTGTAAGGGAAATTTCTTTTGTTGTATCTTGCTTAGTTAGTGGATCGGTATAAGTTATAACGATTTTATCGCCAATAACTACATCTTTTGGTAGAGTTATTTCTACTGTAGTGCTTCTAAAGTCATTGTCTTTACTATTTTCTTGATCATTTAAATAACCATCACCATCTTTGCTGTCTTGATCCTCTGTAAATGTCAAAGTCGGCTTCACATCAAGAGTAGTAGAGTCGCTTGCAGTTGCACTTCTCATCGTGTTTGTACTATCTGCTACGTAAGCTTCTACTTTTGAAGGCTTACCGTGCTCAACTGGGATATTACTTATCTTATATCCATTATCTATTATGTTTTGATCAATAGATACATTTTTAACCTCAGTTGTGCCATCAGGCTTTGTTAAAGTCACGTGAAGCACATCTCCGACAATCACATCTTTTACAGTTATAAGTACTGGAGTTTCATTTAATTTACTATCTTTAGCATTTTCAGTATATGTTAATAGATTATTATCAGGACTGTTATCCTCTGTAAATTTAACCTCTGGAGCACTAAAGCCACTTGAAGTTACGCTATCTTCACTTCTACCACTAACATTTCCTTGAAAATTTGTAATAGTTGCATCAACTTTTGAAATTTTGCCAGTCTGTATTGGTACATCAAACTGATAACCATTGCTTATGATAGTTGGAGTGATAGGAATTGTTTTATTTTCAGTATTACCATCTGGCTTAGTTATAGTGATATTTAGTATATCTCCAGCCCTTACTGTGCCATCATTTGGAATTGTAATAAGAACTTTTGATATATTTAAATTTGTATCGCGTGCATGCTCAACCCTACTTAAAGTACCATCGTTATTAAGATCGCTTATAAAAGTTACAAGAGGATTGCTTGGGATTATAGTATCATCTCCACCATTGTATCCGCTTATTGGGCTATCGTATGATGCAAAAGCTCTGTTTGTATCACTTAAATTTCTATATGTTGCATTAATGTTTGAGTAGTGACCACCCTCAGCAAATTTAGCGTCACTTAGACTAACACCATCTCCACCACCAGCAGCAGTGTTTCCACCAGCTGCGGTCTCTTCAAGTTTTGTTAAATCTCCGCCATTTAAAATAGCATTTTGCAAATCGCTAACATCTGCCAAGCCCTCCGCGCCTATAGTACTTTGATTTAACGCAAGTGTATCATTGCCTACAATCGTAATCTCTTTTCCATTATTTGAAACGATTGTTATTTTATCAGCCGCATCGCTTGTCTTGATGCTCTCTCCCATATAAAGGATGTCACCTACTTTTAGCTCTCTCTCATTTCCGTTTTGATCGATAGCGACCGCCTTGCCACTAATAAATTTTACCACTCCAGCTTCTTTAGCCAAGATTACTGCTTATTACTTTTTGTATTATTTAAATTTTTGCGTGATTATATACTATCTTTATAAGATATAACTTTATATGAGAAATTTTATATTTTAAGAAAAAAATATATTAAATAAACATATAAATTCCAAATGTCAATAGTTTGTAAAAAGCGAATTCTGAGCTTTTATCAAAAAAATAGTTTTTTGATTGTCGATATAATTAATCATGTAAAATATAATACTTTTTATAATAAAAACTTAATTTAAGATATTTTTAATTAGTTTGAAACAACAATATAACCAAAAAAATCATAATTTTTCAAAAAATATGCGATTGTCATGAAATTTTACTTATACAGTTAAGCAATTTTCTAACGCAGAAATTTTATATAAAGATGTTCAAAAAAATAATGTTAAACAATAATAAAAATTTATGATTATCTATAAGTAGTGGCGGGTAGAGAGAGATTCGAAAAATCAACTTTTATCGCTTATTATACGCTATTTTAAAAATATTAGTCAGCCAAAACATCAGCTAAAAGATATTTTTGCTTATACTTTTTCGGCTCTATTGATCCAGCCTCTTTCATAAACATGATATTCAGGTCTTGCTTTTACTAGATTTCTATAATAAGCAATCTCTGCTCTATCAAAATCAACGTCAAAGGCTCGCTCGTCGTAGTTGTTTAATGCTTTAAGAGTCTGGGCACCCATAATGCCATCCACCACTACACCTAAAAGCCTTTGTAAAACCCTAACTGCTGGTACTACATCTACGTTTACACCAAAAACAAAAAGTTCACACGCTTTTAATTCACTATCTACCTCGTCAAGCCTCATTTTGTCCCAAAATTCTTTTTTATAAAATATTTTTACTTTTTCGATTAATGCGTCATCATTGTATAGGGCGACGCTAGCCTTTTCAAGATCACCGTATGCGTTTATTGCCGCCCTAACTTGCCCCCAGCCTTGCCAACTTGGGTGAGCAGCTTCATAAATACCTATAAAAGTTAAGCCTTTTTCGTTTGGGTTTTTGTGTAGTGCGTCTTTAGGGCTGTTAAATTCTAAGCTCATTAATGTATAAAATGCGTTAGTAAAGTTTTTCATTTTTTAATCCTTTAAAAATTTAAATCTCTTGGCGGTTTTGTAGAAAAATCATCATAACCGCCACCGCCAAAGCTATCTATTTTTTTATCAATCGCTTTATCAACTATGGCACATATCCAAGCTGTGCCACGCCAAGCAAAAAAGCCACCGACTGCAAGACTAAAGCGATCATTATTATTTGTAAAAAATGATGTTATTTCAAAAAATATCCAGCAAATAAAACCTGAGCTAATAGTGCCAACTATAAAATTTAATACTTTACGTCCTCTATTTATGGCTTGTTCTTTGTTGTTTATAGATCCTAGTGCTCCACCTAAAAAGCCGACAACTACAACCCAAAAATAAATGCCTACTTTGTTTATAAGATCGTCCATTATCCGCCTCTTTTTTAAAATTTATAAGTAAAGATGTACATTATTATGACGGATAATATTATTTCTACTACAACCATCTTATTCAGCCAAAATTTCTTAGTCCTTTTTATGATCGCTTCCATCTGCACATCCTTATATTATTTTTGTCCATCCCTTTTTCTTTCGTATTCTTTTATAGCTTCTAAGTTTTTTACGCACTTCTCATAACCACTATAAACATCTATTAAAAGCACTCCAGCATCACTTTGATTTGTTACATTTCTATCTGCAATAATAGGAGCTTGTAACAAGTGGTTAGGTATCTTGTCATACTTATTTACTGCTTCCTTGCTTACGCAGCCCATCAAGCACATAAGATACGCTAAGGTTAAGAGCGTTAGACATATCTTTTTTATCTTCATTTAGTACCCTTTCTTTAACTTTATTTGCTTTTATCTCTATTACCTGTCTTTGCTTGCTAGCTTTTTCTATAACATCAAGCTTAAGAGAGATGAGCCTATCTTGCTCGTTTATCTCATCTTTTAGCCTAAGGTTTAGCTTATCGCTAGCATCTAATCTCTCTTTGGTAATGCTTAGCTCATTGTCTAAGCTTTGATACCTATACCCAAGAAATAGGGTAGTTAGTAGCAAGAAGCCACTAAGATATAAACTAGGGCTTAGCATTATTACTCCCTTGTACCCTTTTAAATGGATTTATCGCCCACACGCTCTTAAGATACTCTTTGTCGTCTGGCTGCATAAATGTAGCCTTGTTGTATTCGTTCATCTCTACCACGTCGAGCAGTTTCCACCCGACGTAAATACGACAATAAAAGCCACTTAAAAAGCCTTTGTATCGGATCGTTTTGAAAAGTCCAAAACGAGTGCGACCATCTTTAAGCTTACAAGTAACTTTACAAAAATCACTTATCACTCCGCCATTACTTGTTACTCTTGGGTTGCCTTGAGTGATTACGCTTGACGGCTCTATCTCGCTCACTTTTACGCCGTTTATTCTGCTTGAAAAGTAGCCTATTCGGTTACGATAAAGCCATAATAGACGTGCAAAATACGTCCTATTCTTTGGCTCTTTAAAGTGCTCTTTACGCCAGCCACTATCGCCATTTATCGCAGAGTTCTCGCCGTTGTAGTAGTCGTTTGCATCTTCAAACCATCTGGCCCACCTTGGCAAACGCTCACTATTTTTATCACAAAATGCCAAAGCGATAGGTACTATTAAATAGCCAAGTATCTCGAGCGGTAACTCAATAGCTATAATGCAAAAGAGCTGTAAAAACTCTTTAAATTTAAGCATTACTCATCCTTTTTATCTTTTGGCTTTTCTTGCTCTTTTGCTTTATAGTTAGGGCATTTTGGACACTCGCTCCAAGTGCAAGCACCGTCTTTATCTAGCTTTGATGCGCAGATTTCGCACCTTTTTATTCTTACTCTCATTTCTTATCCTTTTGTGTTGGTCTAGTTTGAACCACATCTGTGAATTCGTCTTTGTCTAAGTACCAGAATGGTTTTTTACCATTCTCGTATTGAAATTTGGCAAAGTCATCAGGGTGTGCCGCCAAATGGGCAAATACCCTGATAATGTTTGTCATGTTTGAGTTATCCCACTGGTCGCACTTACGTGCCCTTAGAAAAATCACAATAGGGCAGAGTAAAACGCCTAAAATTAGCGACAATACGCAGATTAAAAAATAGCTCATTTTCTTAGATCCTCTCTTTGAGCGATTAGCTCCTTATACTCCGTCCTTAAGTTTTCAAGTACGGCGTTATTACCGATAATTAGGGCGTGGCGTATATAATTTTCGCACTCGGCGATCTCGGCTTCAAGTTCCGTTAGCTCTTGTGCCTTTTTATCTACCTTAGGCTCTTTGTTTAGTCCCTTTTCTTCCCCTATCCGGGTTATTGTTATGGCGTTGTTGTCATTGTCATAGTAGATCTCGCCGCGCTCGTCTTTGATTTGCTCCCACTTTCCATTAGTAAAAACGTTTACAAAGCCAGCTTTTGGCTCAATTGGTACAATCTGTGTTGCATTTGGCGGCATTAGGTAGATCGTTTCGCCCTTGCTACTTGCTAGCGGGTCTATTTGAGCTTCTGCCTCGTATAGATATTCATTATTTTTGGTGTCATAAATATAAATTTTCATAA